>NZ_JBHUSF010000028.1:0-50220 GCF_042673295.1 Rhodococcus sp. NPDC057014 | reverse complement strand
GCGGGGGCGGGACTGCTCGGGGTCAGCGGTTGGCTCGGTGGCCATCTGTCCTACGCCGCGGAAGTCGGAGTCGACACCACCGCGTTCTCGACGCTGCCTCCGGATTGGACGGACGCAGCCCCGGAAACCGTCCTGACCGGCAAGGAAATGGCCGCAGTTCTGGTCGGCACCGTGTCGGTGCTGCTGGTGAAGCGGTCCGGCACCGTCGTCGCCCTGAGCAACCGCTGCACCCATCGGGGTGCTCCGCTGCATGACGGCTCCCTCGACGACGGGTGCATCGAATGCCCGTGGCACGGCAGCCGCTTCGACGTCACGGTCGGCCGGGTTGCGCGAGGTCCCGCGACCCGTCCGCAGCAGGTGTACGAGGCCCGCGTTCGGGACGGACGGATCCAGGTGCGCCAACCGGACGAGCAGCGAACGCTCCGCACCAACCCCGTTGCCAGCGGGAAGGAATGACGGAAGCGTGTCGACGGAACTGCAGCCGGTGCGCATCTGATCAATAGCCACACAGTCCGACAAACCAGATCGGCCATCCCGAACCTAAACGACCGGGTTTGCGCCGAAAGACCCACGGATCAATCGAAGACGCCCACGATGTCGAGTACGAGCAGGATTGCGATCGCCACGAATACGACCACGATCACCCCGACCACCACCATGGTGGCGATGCCTGTCGGCGGAAACGACCAACTTGTGCGCGGTTCGTGCGCGGACAGTCCTGAAGTCTGTGCGGCGTCGGGCGGGGTCGAGCCCGGCGGGACCCCGCCTCCCGGCTCGAGATCGGGGGTGTTCGCCGGATCGGGGTCCGGAGGTTGAGCGGTCGTCATGTAGCGCCTCCTTTCGTGGAGTGCTGCCGTCTCGTCCGTTGAACCGACGGCTGTCGCATAGGAGTACCCGGATTTCGCGATGTGCACACGGCCAGGGGGCCGCAGCGGTGGAATGCTTCGGTGTTGGGACCGTGGCGAGTGGGTAAACGTTGTGACAACGACTGTGCACCGCGATCGGCGATGCACGCATTTCCCGAACCTATCGTGAGGCTGTCATGTCGACTGACGCGATCGTGCTCCTGAAGAACGACCACAAGGAGATCCGGAAACTGTTTCGCGACTTCCGCGGTGCGGGATCGGGCGCCGCGGTGGAGGAGGGCCGCATCGTGAACAAGATCATCGAGGCCCTGACGGTGCACACCTACATCGAAAACGAGGGCATGTACCCGAAAGTCCGTGAGCTCGCCCCGGACCTCGAGGACGACATCCTCGAATCCTATGAAGAACATCATGTCGCCGATGTGCTGGTCGTCGAGCTGGCAGCGATGAAACCGGACCACGAGCGGTTCGACGCGAAGACCACCGTGCTGATCGAGAACGTCGAACACCACATGGAAGAAGAAGAGCAGGAGTGGTTTCCCAAGGTGCGAGAAGAGCTGGGACGGAAGAAGCTCCAGACGATCGGTGAAGGACTGCTCGAACTGAAGGAAAAGGCGCCGAATTCTCCCGCCCAGCCGTCGGCGTTGAAGAAAACAGTCGACGCCGTCCTGAAGTAGGGGTTCAGAGCACGGATGGTGCCGGCGTCCAGTGCTGCGCCGTGCTGGTGTCGGGCACGCTATCAGTGGTTGCGCAGCGCGTTGATCAGTTCGCCCTTCCGCTTGGACGAATAGCCCGACAGCCCGACTTCCTTCGCCTTCTTCTTCAGCTCGGCGACGGTCCAGTCCTCGTACGACGACGATGTGCCGCCCTTGCGACCGGTACTGGACCGTCCACGGTTGGCGGCCGAGTTCGCGATCCGCGCCGCCTTCTCCTTCGATGCGCCATCCTTCCGTACTTCCTGGTACACCTTCTCGTCCTTGATCGATGACCGTGGCATGGTGGTCCCTCCTCGACTCGGTGATGCTCGACGGGTACCCGGATCCGCTGTTCCGTACCAATCGGGTATCGGCGTGTTGCCGTCGCTGCTACGGACCAGTCCGAACGGGGCCGAGTCAGCGGCTCGGGACCGAGATCGGCACCGGCATGTGCAGGGCCAGTTGGGCTTCGGTGGTGACGTCGAGTCGAACGGTCCTGATCGGTGCGAGCGAGCGCACGTCGTCGGCCATGCGGCCCTGCCCGATCCGGAGGTCGATGTTGCGGGGGAGGTACGTGCTGCCGGTCGACAGCACGTTGGTCTGGCTCAGGGTCGAGTGCCACGAGCCATTGATCGAAGTGACGTGCACATGACACGGGGATCGGCATCGGAAGATTTGTTCTCGCCCATCGAACTGCGATCCGGGCAGGTGTTGGGCAACAGAATCGCGAAAGCAGCCATGGAAGAGGGGCTGGCGGGGCAGGCGCAGCTACCCGACGACCGCCTGATCAATCTGTATCGACGGTGGGGAATCGGCGGAGCCGGCCTCCTGATCACCGGAAATGTGATGGTGCACGCGGAGGCACTGACCGGGCCCGGTGGCGTCGTCCTCGACGCCGACACGCCGCTGGAGCCGTTCGAGGCGTGGGCACGGGCCGGCCAGGTCTCCGGCGCGGCCATGTGGATGCAGATCAGCCACCCCGGCAGGCAGGTGGAGGCGGCAATGCCCGGGGTCGTCTGGGGCCCGTCGGACGTCGCAGTCGACGTCGGCCGGCATTCCAAGCGATTCGGCCGCCCGGTCGCGATGACCGCCGAGCAGATCGGTGACACCATCACCCGGTTCGCCACCACCGCGCACCGAGCCGAGCAGGCCGGGTTCGACGGCGTGGAGGTCCACGCCGCGCACGGCTACCTGCTCTCGCAATTCCTGTCTCCGCTGGTCAATACGCGCACGGACGAATGGGGTGGCTCGCTGGAGAACCGCGCTCGGCTGCTGCTCGAGGTGGTCCGCGGCATCCGGAACGTCGTGTCGCCGACCTTCGCCGTCGCGGTGAAGCTGAACTCCGCAGACTTCCAGCGAGGCGGCTTCGACGCCGACGACGCCCGCCGAGTGATCGCCATGCTCGAACCGCTCGGAGTCGACCTCGTCGAAATCTCCGGGGGCAGTTACGAAAGTCCCGCCATGTCCGGCCGCCCCGCCGACGGACGCACCGCCGCTCGCGAAGCCTACTTCCTCGATCTCGCGGCAGAGCTGGCCGCAACCAGTGCGGTGCCGCTCATGCTGACCGGCGGGATCTCCCGCCGAGACACCGCCGAACGAGTACTGGCCAGCAACGTCGCGGTGATCGGCATGGGAACAGCACTTGCCGTGACTCCGGACCTGCCGCACCGCTGGCGCGAGCACCTGCCGGCCGCCGGCACCCTGAGATCGGTGACCTGGTCGGACAAGCCGCTGGCCTCTCTCGCCGGCATGGCCATGGTCCGGTACCAGATGCGCAGGATGGCCGCTGGGCAGAATCCCGCACTCGGCGTCCGACCCGCCGTCGCGCTGTTGGGTGATCAGCTCCTGAAGCGCCGTGCGCTGCGCCGCTACTCACGCTGGCTCGCGTCGACGCAGCGAGTCGAAACCGGCAGCCTCGACGCCGCACTGCGGGCGTGACTGAAGGCAGATTCACACACCTTGCGCCGAGAACGATTGGCTCGCGAGGCGAGACGAGGCACGATCACATCAGGAGGAAACTGATGACGAAGGTTCTGTTCGTAATCTCGGCAGCCGACCGCTGGACGCTCAGCGACGGCACCGTGCACCCCGCGGGGTACTGGGCCGAAGAGGTCGCGGTGCCCCATCGCATCTTCTCCGGCGCAGGCTGGGACGTCACCGTCGCGACCCCGGGCGGCAAGGCCCCGACGCTCGATCAACTCAGCCTCGGGATCTCCGGTGGAATGCCATGGAAGCGTCGGGACGTGAAGCGCTACCTCGACAGCATCGACGATGTACTCGCGAGCCCCGCCGCGCTGGACTCCGTCGACCCGGAAGAATTCGATGTGGTGTTCTATCCCGGCGGTCACGGCCCCATGGAGGACCTCGCCTACGACACGACCTCTGGTGCGCTGCTCACCCATCGACTCGCGTCCGGAAGGCCGCTCGCCCTGCTGTGCCACGCACCGGCGGCGATTCTCGCCGCGACCGACGCCGACGGCACCTCACCCTTCGCCGGCTACCGAATGACCGGGCTGTCCAACCGCGAGGAACGGCTCAACAGGTTCGCGAAGAAGGCACCGTGGCTGCTCGAGGACAAGCTGAAAGAGGCGGGCGTCGACTACTCCAAAGGACTCCTTCCACTACGGCCGCACATCGTGATCGACAGGAACCTCTACACGGGGCAGAACCCACAGTCCTCGGACAAACTCGCCGAGCGACTCGTCGCCGACATCGGGAAGTTCTGACCTCCGCGGGTGCGCCAGCCGGGGTTCGGGTGCGGAGTGCGTAACCGACGCACGACACGGCGGGGAGTAACTGCGAGGCTGCTAACGTCGGCGTCGTCACTCGGAACCCAGGAGCGCTCCGCCATGAAGTACACCGTCTCGACCGAGATCGCCCTGCCGCGGGAGGCAGCGGTACAGCTGCTCGCCGACCCGGCACACATGCCGAAGTGGCTGCGGGGTCTGGTGCTGCACGAACCGTTGAGCGGGGTGCACGGGCAGGTCGGCACCACATCGCGGGTCGTGCTGCAGATGGGGAAGCAGAAGTTCGAGTGCACCGAGACCATCACGCGTCGGGAACCGGCAGACCTGCACGCGATCCCGAAGGGGAGCGTCGTTCACTTCGACCGTGAGATCGTCGGCGAGGGTATGTGGAGCGCCGTGCGCGACCGGCTGACCGAAGCCGGCCCGGAGACGACGCTCTGGGAGAGCGAGAGCGAGTACCGGTTCAGCGGCGTGCTGATGCGGCTGGTGGGGCTCCTGATGCCCGGCACCTTCCGCAAGCAGTCGCGACAGCACATGCAGGACTTCAAGGCGTTCGCCGAGCAGGGAACGGACGTCCGCGAAGCGAAGGATTGAGACACGATCAGCGCTCGTTCCCCGAAGGGTGCAGTGTGGGGTGGGCGAGGGTTCGGCGGATGAGGTCAATGTCGGCGCCGGTGGCGAGCAGGATGGTCAGCAGCACCCGGGTTTTGAGCCCGTCGAGCAGCCCGGCGGGGATGAGGCCGCGGCGTTGCAGGTCGATCTCGCCGCCGACGCCGCCGTAGGTCGACCGCAAGGCGGGACCGGTGCCGGGGCGTCCGGCGTAGAGCACGGGGATGTGCCGGGCGATCTGTTCGAGCGGCTGTGCCCAGGACGGGGGTGTGGAGCCGCCGCCGGCGGCTTCGATCACCAGACCGCGGTAGCCGACGTCGACGAGGTGGGGGAGCAGGCGGCCGTCGTCGCCGATCGCGGTGCGCAGCAGTGCAACCGGAGGGAAGGGCCCGTCGGGAAGTCCCAGGGGGCGTCGGCGCGGTGGAGGGGTGTGGAGATATACGACGCCCTCGCTGATCTCACCGAGCGGGCCGGCGGCGCTGACGAAGGCGTCGACGTGGCTGGTGTGCCGCTTCTGGACCTGGGAGGGGATGTGGATGCGGTCGTTCATGACGACGACGACCCCGACGTCGCTGGTGGCGGGGTCGGTGGCCACCCGCAGCGCGCCGACCAGATTGGCGGGCCCGTCGGCGCCGGGCGTTCCGGGGTGGCGCATGGCCCCGGTGACGATCAGCGGGGCCGGTGCCGACCACATCAAGTCGAGAGCGAACGCCACTTCCTCGAGGGTGTCGGTACCGGTGGTGACCACCACACCGTTCGCCCCGGCGCCGACCTCCGCTTCGGCATGGGCGATCACGCACCGCAGCAGGTCGAAATCTACTGCTGCGGAGGGAACCTGCGCGAGACTGTGCTCGGTGATCTCGACCCCTGGCAGTAGCTGCTCGATCGCCGGGCGCAGACTCGGGGACTGCGCGCCGGGGAGGACACCGGGACCCCCGGCGTGCGGGAAAGCCGCGATCGTCCCACCGAGGGTGCAGAGCGCAACGCGGTGACGGGCGCTCATGAGCTACTCCTCTCGGCTGCACCGGGGTGCGGGGCGGCGTCGATCCGGGTGGTGGGGTCAGTGGTGTGTGTGCTCAACGGATTCCTTCTGTACCTCTTCGGTGACTTCACCGAGGGCTTCGGTGCCGGTTTCCGGGGCCCACGCCCAGCAGATGAGTCCACCGATGGCCAGGACGATCACGCACGCGATCAGGGCGACGTCGACGCTGTATTGGGCCACGATGATCGGGAGTAGGAAGGTGCTGGCGGCGGAGCCGATGCGGCTGGCGGCGACCGCGATGCCGACGCCGGAGGCGCGCAGGTCGGTGGGGAACAGTTCCGGCGGGTAGACGTATTCGAGGTTCACGGCGGCGGCCAGGACCAACGCGAACAGCGCGAAGATGACGACGGCGACGACGGGGCTGGTGTCGGCGAAGGCGACGAGGGCCGCGAGCAGGGCCGCGCCGAGGAAGAACGTGCCGATCAGGAACGTGCGGCGGGAGAGTCGGTCGATGAAGAGCAGGCCGAGGACGGCGCCGATGAGCAGGAAGGTGTTGTAGGCGGCCCCGGCGCCGAGTTTGCTGGTGACGCCCAGCGATTCCATGACCTGCGGGGAGAAGGTGCCCAGCGCGAAGAACGGAATGACCTGGCAGACGTAGAACATGGCGCCGACGGCGGTGCGCCTGCGGAACTTCGGGGTGAACAGCACCCGGATGCCGCGGCGTTCGATCGTGGTGGTCTCCACCGGGGGTGGGAGGACGCCGGTACCGAGGTGGGTGCGGACGACGGCGGCGGCTTCGGCGGTGCGGCCGTGCTGGGTCAGCCACAGCGGGGATTCGGGGACACCGAGCCGGAACCAGAAGATCAGCAGCGCGGGAAGGGCGCTGGCGGCGAGCATGTATCGCCAGGATTCGCCGTGGAGTTGGGTGAGGAGGTAGCCGACGAGGTAGGCGGCGACGTAGCCGGTGGCCCAGGCCACGGCGAGCAGGCTCATCAGCCGGCCGCGGAAACTGCGGGGTGCGTGTTCGGTGACGAGGGACTTGCTCACGACGTAGTCGGCGCCGAGGACCACCCCGATCAGCAGTCGTAGAACCAGGAGTTGCCAGGGCGATTCGATGAAGAACTGGATCGCGGACAGGACCGCGAAGAGGAGCATGTCCCACGCGAAGATGCCGCGGCGGCCGATCCGGTCGGCGATCGGGCCGGTGACGATTGCGCCGACGAACAGGCCGGCGAGGGTGGCGGCACCGAGGAGACCGATCCACAGCGGGGTCAATCCGAGGGCGCCGGTGGAGGCGGTGATGACGATGCCGATGATGCCGAGGATGAACCCGTCGCTGAACTGTCCGCCGGTGCCGGCGATGGTGACCTTGATCTGGAACTTCGTCAGCGGGGCGTCTTCGTAGGCGACCGGTGCGGTGCGGTGGGCGAGGTTAGTCATGGCGGGCACCGTTCGTGACGGGGGCGGTCTGCGCCTGGTCGTGGTAGCGGGTGGTGGAGGCTTCGTAGCCGGTGGTGGCGGCGAGGGTGACCCAGGAGTCGAGGGCGCCGCGCAGGTTCTCCTCGCGGCGGGGCCCGTCCCAGGTGATCCCGGCGACGCAGCGGCGGGCGAACGAGGTTGCGGCGGCGGTGATGTCGGAGAGGATGGTGATGATCGAGTCGACGATCACCGGTTCCATGATGTTCAGTTCCAGCTCGCCGGCGGCGACGGCGCACTGCACGGTGTGGGCGGCGCCGCGGATCCGGTAGCTCAGCTGCATCACGTACTCCGGGATCGCCGGGTTGACTTTGGCCGGCATGATCGACGACCCGGCCTGGACGGCCGGGATGGTCAGGTCCCCGAAGCCGCCCGCGGGACCGGAGGACAGCAGCCGGATGTCGGCGGCGATCTTCGCCATGGTGAGGCCGGCGCGGGCGCCGGCATCGGCGATGGCCGCATACGGGTCGAGGTTGGCCAGGGCGTCGCACAGGTCGGGGGCCGGTTGCAGGTCGCGGCCGGTCACCGTCGCGAGTTCGCGGACCGCGATGGCGCGGTAGCCCGCCGGTGCGCCGAGCCCGGTCCCGACCGCGGTGGCCCCGAGCGCCACGGTGTGCATCTCCGCGACCGCGTCACCGAGAGCGCCGGCGGTGCGGCGGATCGCGGCGGCCTGCGCGCGGTGGGACCGGCCCGCGGTGAGGGTCACCGCATCGCGTACGCAGGTGCGCCCCAGGTGCGGGGTCTGATCGAACTCGGCGCCCTTCGCCTCCAGTGCGGCGGCCAGTTCGTCGAGCGCCTCGAGCGGCTCGTGCGCCAGGTCCAGCATCGTCAAGGCCATCGCGGTCGGGTAGGTGTCGTTCGTCGACTGCGAGGCGTTGACGTGGTCGTTCGGGTGAACCGGCTCGCCGAGCAACTGGGAGGCCCGGGCCGCGACGACCTCGTTGACGTTCATGTTCGTGGTGGTGCCACCGCCGCCGAGCAGCAGCGCCGACGGGAACTGGCCGGGGTGCGCGCCGGCCGCGATCTCCTCACATGCGGCGACGATCGCGTCCCTCCTGGCTTCGTCGAGGACTCCGACCTCGTGATTGGCGCGGGCGGCGGCCAGTTTCACCAGGGCATAGTTCCGCACGAACGTGGGCACGTCACCGAAGGTACGACCGAGCCCGGGGAAGTTCCCGAGCGAGAGGGTTGTCTGCTGACCGTAGAGCCGGGTTTCCGGCTCGGCGGTGGTCTGTGCGATGACCATGAGGTGGACCTTTCGTGTGATGCGAACCACTTGGGGGTGTGGTGACCACTGTAGGAATCGCATCCAGGGCGTCCAACCAACCGTGCTTACACAGCAACACTTTTTTCGTTCTACTGGGGCTTTAGCGCATAATCGTGAAATAGTGTTGTTCTCACAGCAACGAGAGGCGGCCTGATGTCGGAGTCGAGCGCGGAACGGGTAGCCGCGCTGCTGCGCGCGTTCGGGCGCGGCGGCAATGCCCACGGTGAACACTCCGTCAGCGACCTGGCTCGCGCGGTCGGCCGTGAGCGCAGCCAGGTCTCGCGCATGCTCAAGGCACTCGAGCGCGGCGGGTTGGTCGAGCAGGTTCCCGACACCCGCCGCTACCGGCTCGGATGGTCGCTGCTGGTCCTGGCCACCGGCGCGGGCGACACCCCGCTGCTGCGGGCGGCGCGGCCGGTCCTGCAGACCCTCGTCTCCCGGGTGGGGGAGGTGGCGTTGCTGTCGGTGCAACAGGGCAACCGGTCCCTGACCGTGCTCCGCGAGGAGTCCCACCAGTCGCTGCGGGCCGGCGGGTGGGTCGGGCGCAGCTCGCCGATGCACTGCACTGCCTCCGGACGGGCACTGCTCTTCGACAGCGACGACGAACTCGTCGAGGCGCTCACCGCCGAGGATTTGCTCACTCCCATTTCGACGCTCGCCGCCCCGGCTGATCTGGACGAACTCCTCGAACGCCTGAAAAGTGAACGAGCGCAGGGGTATTCCGTCGCCAGCGAGGAGGTGGAGATCGGATTGACGTCGGTCAGCACACCGGTGCGGGACCGCAACGACACGATCACCTCCGTCATCAACATCTCCGGGCCCACCTCCCGGCTCATCGCGCACATCGAGGACATCGCGAAACTGCTCAAAGCGGGCAGCGCCACGATCCAACGAACCCTGACCTCACCGGGCGCCCCGAGTCTGTCGGCCCGGCGAGGCTGAGCACCAGCCGCGGTCCGGCCGGACGCATCCGCGCGATCGCCGCCGCACAGGTCCAGCGTGCGGCGGCGATCCCGGCAGCATCGAAGAGCGGATCCGGTGCTCAGGCGGCGACGAGAGTCTTCTGTGGGTAGAGGAAGAGGTTCTCCGGGTCGATCGCGAGGTCCACTTCACCGCGGTGGTTCGGGGTGAGGCAGTTGGCGGCGATCTGGTCGCCGCCGATCGACAGCAGGTATTCGTAGCGGGCGCCGACGTACGACGAGGAGTCGACGTGGGCCCGGATGAGGTTCGTGCCCGGGGAAACCGCGTGTCCGGGGGTGGTGATCGTGACCCGCTCCGGTCGGACGGCGACGGTGACGGGGTCGCCGGCGCGGACGTCGAATGTTCCGGCGGCGTGGACGATCTGACCGGATCCGAGTTCGACATGGGTTTCGGTGGCGTCGGCCCGGACGACGCGGCCGTCGAGGAAGCTGCAGCTTCCGACGAACGCGGCGACCTCGCGGGCGGCGGGCCGGTCGTAGATTTCGGTGGGTGCGGCGATCTGCACCATCCGGCCGGACGCCATCACGGCGATCCGGTCGCTCATCGCCAGCGCTTCCTCCTGGTCGTGGGTGACGTAGATGGTGGTGATGCCGACCGAGGCCTGCAGTCCCTTGAGCCACGCGCGGGCCTGCTCGCGCAGTTTCGCGTCGAGGTTCGACAGGGGCTCGTCGAGGAGAAGGACGCGGGGCGAGTAGACCAGGGCCCGGGCGAGGGCGACCCGCTGCTGCTGGCCACCGGACATCTCGTGCGGGTAGCGGCCGCGCAGGTGCAGCAGGTCGACCTTGTCGAGTGCGTCGTCGATCAGATCGTCGCGCCGGGCTTTGGGCACCTTGCGCAGTGACAGCGGCAGCGCGAGGTTGTCGGCGATGCTCATGTGCGGCCACAGCGCATACGACTGGAACACCATGCCGAGGTTGCGGCCCTCGGGTGGAATGAAGGTGCCGTTGCGTCCGCTGAAGAACACGACGTCGTCGAGTTCGATGGAGCCGGTGTCGGGGCGGTCGAGTCCGGCGATGCACGAGAGGGTGGTGGATTTACCGCACCCGCTGGGGCCGAGGAGGGTGAAGAACTCGCCGTCGTGGACGGTGAAGTTGATGTCGTGCAGAACCTGGGACCCGTTGAAGGTCTTGTTGACATTGGTGACGGTGAGTTCAGGCATCGGAGTGGCCCTTCAGGAGTTTGGTGGCGACGGTGACGAAGAGGACGGTGATGGCGATCTGGACGGTGGCGAGTGCCGCGACGGATCCGGCGTTTCCTTCGGCCCACAACTGGAGTGCGGTGGTGCCGATGACGCTGGACTCGGAGTTCGCCAGGAAGACGGCGGGTGAGTATTCCTTGATCATCGTCACGAAGACGAGGATCAGTGCGCCGGCGAACGCGGGAACGATGAGTTTGCCCAGCACCCGGGTGAACGTCTTGAACCAGTCGGCGCCGCTGACTCGGGCCGCGTTGTCGAGTTCCTCGCCGATCTGCATCAGCAGCGGCGAGATGTTGCCGTAGGCGGTGGGCAGCGCCCGCAGGCCGAACGCGATGACCAGGATCCAGATCGTGCCGGTCAGCAGGGTGGAGACGAAACCGGGGGAGAAGGCCAGCGCCCAGAAGAATCCGATACCGACGATCAGTCCGGGCATCGCCTGCGGGGCGAGGGCGAGGTACTCGACGAGCTTGCCGCACTTCATGGTCGACCGGCGAGCGACGAGAACCGCGAGGGTGGCGAGCACGCCGACGACGACCGCACCGACGATCGCGATGATCACGCTGTTGACGATGGACATGTAGTAGGAGCGGTAGCTGAAGATCGGAACGTAGTTCGCGAAGGTGAGGGTCGAGAACGGCGACTTCAGCGGGGTCAGTACCAAGGTGAACGAGCGGAACACCAGCGTCGCGATGGGCAGGAGCGCACCGAAGATCAGGTAGACGGCGATGAACGCGGCCGAGATCCACTTGATCCACCCGAGGTCGAACTGCCTGGGGCGGGTGGCCTTCCCGCGAACGGAGACGAACCGCTTGGAGTTCTTCAGCAGTTTCGCCTGCATCGCGACCATCCCGACGGTCACGACGAGGATCAGGACCGAGGCGGCGCCGAGGACGCCGTAGTCGGGGTCGATGGCCTGCAGGCCGTTGGTGTAGAGGAACGTCGAGAAGACAGTGATGTCGGAGGGTTGTCCGTAAAGCAGTGGTACCGAGAGCGTTTCGAGCGACATGCTCACGATCAGCACCGAGCTGTAGACGATCGGCGGCCGCAGCATCGGAACGACGACCGACCGCAGGATGCGCACCGGTCCGGCGCCGCACACCTGCGCGGCGGATTCGAGGGAGGCGTCCGCCTGGCGCAGCGCGCCGACGCAGAAGGTGAACGCGATCGGGGCCAGGGCGACGGCTTCGGTGAGCGCCATCCCGGGGATCGAATACAGGTTCCACGGAACGAACCCGAAGAACTCGCGGAACTGGACGCTGAAGAATCCGGCGGGCCCATAGAGGATGATCCACCCGAAGCCGAGCAGCAGTGAGGAGATGTAGAAGGGCCAGCGCATCGATCCGGCGATGAAGTTGCCGAAAGGAAGTTTGGTGCGGGTGATCACGATGGCCATCGGGACGGCGAACAGCTGCGCCAGGATCGTGGTCAGGCCTGCGAACAGCACCGTGTTGACGATGACGTCGCCGAACCCGGCCTCGGAGAACAGGCGGCCGTAGTTGTCGAGGCTGAAGATGCCGCCGCTCTCGTAGAGCGGGCGGTCGATGAACGACTGGTAGAGGGTCGGCACGACAGGTGCGAGGACGAGGGCGGCGAGAATCAGCAGCACCGCGTACTGGATGAGCGTGTCGCGGCCGATGTTGCGGAACTTGCGGTAGCGCGGGCTTCCGAGCTCACCCGGGCGTAGCGGGACGAAGGATGCGGTGGGCCGCGTGTCGGGAGGTGTCGTCAGTGTCATGGTGTGAATTCGCTATCTCGGCTCAGCCGGCTTGCAACGAAGACCAACGGTCCGAGAACTGTTGGATTTCCTCGTCGGATGCTTTGGTGTACGGGATGAGGATCGTGTTCTTCTCGCCCACCGAGGCGATGACGTCGCGGTACGTGGGCACACCGCCGTCGACGCGCTCCACTCCGTCGCGGTACGCGGTCAGTCCGCCCTCGGCGACGGCGGCCTGGCCGTCCGCGGACAACACGAAGTCGGTGAACAGCTTTGCCGTCGCCGGGTGCGGGGCACCCTGCAACATCGACATGCCGCGGCGCAGCAGCGGTGTGCCGTCTTCGGGGAAGACCGCCTTGATCAATCCGCCGGTGCGCTGCTCCGCGGTCAGGGCCGGCGAACCCATGAAGAACCCGACGGAATACTCACCGGCGGTGACCTTTTCCACCTGCGATCCGGTGGAGGTCTCGTTCTTGCTGTAGGGCAGGATCTGCGCGAGGGCGTCCCAGGCCGCCGGATCGTTCTCGACGAACGCCCGGGCCACGGTGAAGCCGAAGGCGCCCTTCGGGTTTCGGACGGTGACGGCGCCGTCGAATCGATCCGGGTTCGCCGTCACCTTCTCGGCCAGATCGGCGATTCCGGTCGGCCGGTCCTGCTCGTCGAGTAGCGCGGTGTTGTAGATCATCGAGATCGGGTCCACCGACAGCGAATACACCGAGGGCAGGGCCTCGGCGAAGTCGGGCAGATGTTCCTTCTCCGGCGACTGGTACGGGGCCACCGTTCCGGGGCGTTCGACGAAGTCGGCCCACGCGTCGGCGGCCCCGGTGACGATGACGTCGGCCGACGTCTGCCCGATCGCCTGCTCGCTGAGCACCCGCTGGAAGACTTCGTCGCTGTCGAGGTTGGTGGCGTTGATGCGGTCCACCCACGGGTACTTCTTCTGGAATGCCTTGAAGATCGGCGCCCAACTCTGCTGGTCGGTGCTCGAGTAGATCGTGAGAGCACCGCCTTCGTTCTTGGAGGCCTCGACGACGGACGATGCGTAGTCGCTCGGGTAGTAATCGGGCAGCGCCACCTGGTAGTCGCCGTAGTCCCGGCCCACCCCGCACGCGGTGAGTGCGCCCGCGGTCACGGCCGCAGCGGCGAAGGCGCCGAGTCCGCGGCGCACCCGCCTCCGCGAGGTCCACGGTGCGCTGCGCCGCAGGTCACCCTGCTCGTGTGTCATGTGATGGTCTCCTCGGATGGGGTCATCGTCTCCGTCGACGGCGGAGAGCGCCGATACCGGTAGTTCGATCCGCCCGCCGTGTGGTGGGGAGCGGCGGGTGTGAGGTGGAACACTAGCGCCAGGTAAGGTTTTTCGCAATGCCTTAATACCAACAGGGTTGGGGGTGCACCCAGGTTTGCCGGGGTGTGCCTCTTTCGTGGATAAAATTGACCGACTCCGAGAGGCGGCAGGACGTGACGATGACCGCAACACCCTTGGTGAACCAGATCGCCGTGCAGATCGTCGAGTACATCCGGGCGAACGGGCACGAACCCGGAACCAGATTGGTCGAACGCCGGTTGGCCGACGACCTGCGCGTCTCGCGGTCTCCGATCCGGGGTGCGCTGCGACTTCTCGAGCAGGACGGGGTGGTCGGGCCGGCCGAACGAGGCGGATTTGTCGTCCTCAAGTCCGGTGATGCGCTGTCGGCTCCGGCCGTCGCCGATTCAGGCCACCGCGAGGAGGTCTACCTCCGGGTCGCCGAGGACCGGCTCAACAATGAACTGCCCGACAAGATCACCGAGAACGAACTCGCCCGCCGCTACGACCTCACCCGCTCCGAACTGGCCGAACTGCTGCGCCGGATGACCAAGGAGGGGTGGATCGACCGCCTCCCCGGCTACGGCTGGGAGTTCCTGCCGATGCTGACCTCGCTGAAGATGTACGAGGACAGCTACCACTTCAGGCTGGTCATCGAGCCGGCCGCCATCCTGGAGACCACCTTCGAACTCGACCGGGCCGCCCTCGAGGCGTCTCGCGACGCCCAGCAACGGCTCGTCGACGGCGATATCTGGACGGTCTCGAACGCCGAACTGTTCGACCTGAACTCCCATCACCACGAGGTCATCATCGGCTGCAGCCACAACGCCTACTTCGTGGACGCGCTGCAACGCATCGACAAGACGCGCCGGCTCATCGAGTACCGGAAGTCTCTGCAGCGCGAGAAGGCCATCATCCGCTGCCGGGAGCACGTGCAGATCGCCAACCTCCTGCTCGACGGCGACAACGCCCGCGCGAGCTCGCTGATGTACCGCCACCTCGCCACCGTCAGCGTGGAGAAGACCGCGCACTGACCGCTCTTCTCGGGGCTGTGGTCGCTCAGTCCTTTCGCGTATTTCTGCATGTCAGACGCTTGCGGCGGGTCGCGCCCGGAATTGTTGGTATTAAGTGGTTGTAAAAAACCAGCAGAGGGCTTAGTGTGGTGGAGCACACCGAAGAGTTCTGGTGTCGCGACTCACCGAAGAGGACCAGCAATGTCAGGCAGCACGAACATCCCCTCCGATGCGCCCACGATCTGCGACTCCCACGTCCACGTGCTCGATCCCGAGCGTTTCCCGTATGCGGACGACCGGACGTACACACCGGCGCCGGCGACGGTCAGCGACCTCGAGACCTTCATGCAGAAGACCGGGGTCGGGCGTGTGGTGCTCGTGCAGCCGAGCGTCTACGGCACCGACAACTCGGCGCTCGTCGACGGCCTCGGCAAGCTGGGCCCGGGCGTTGCCCGCGGTGTCGCGGTCATCGACACCGCTCGCACATCCGATGCCGAACTCGGATCTCTGCGCGACCACGGCGTGCGCGGCCTGCGCGTGAACGTCGCCGTCCACGGCGACGACGGCAGTGCCCTCGCCGCGTGCATCGACCGGGCAGCCCCGTTCGGGCTGGCCGTCGAGATCTACGCGGGCATGCCGTTCGTCCTCGCCCACCGCGGCATCATCGAATCCTCGCCGGTGCCGGTCGTTCTCGACCATTACGCTGGTGTCGACCCCGCCGCCGGAAGTGCCGCGCCGGGGCTCTTCGAACTGACCGAGATTCTCCGCACCGGGCACGTGTGGTTGAAGATGTCCGCGCCGTACCGGCTGCCGAACCGACCCGCCTCGGGTGATGTGGAAGCCCTGTCCCGCCGCCTCGTCCGGGCGAATGTCGATCGCCTGCTGTGGGCCTCGGACTGGCCGCACACCGGTCGCCTCCCCAAGGAAATCACCCGGACGCAGGACGCGATCGACCCGTTCTTCGACGTCGACGACGTGTCCGTGCTGGCCGCGATCCGCCGCGCCGCCGGATCCGACGAGAACGCCCACCGCATTCTCGTCGACAACCCGGCCGCTCTGTTCGGCTTCTGACCTCACCTTCCCCTGAAATCACGGGCGTCACTGCCCCGTCAAAGGACCGACCATGGCAACACACACGAAGGCGCCCCGCGGCGCCGACCCGCAGGAACTGTCCGGGCACCCCTGGCGCGCCCGCTGGTGGGCCCTGATGGACCGCGACATCGGGATCATCCCGATTCCGATCTACATCCTGCTGGTCGGGTTGCTGATCGGGTTCACCGCGATGGACGTCGTCAAGAGCGACATCACGATGGTGATCGCCGTGATGGCCGTCTTCGCGTTCACCCTCGGCGAGATCGGCAAACGCGCCCCGGTGATCCGCAACATCGGCGGCGCCGCGGTCGTGGTCACGTTCGTGCCGTCCTACCTGAACTACAAGGGCTGGATCCCGGCGTCGAACGTCGACATCGTCAGCGACTTCTTCAAATCCACGAACATCCTGTACCTGTTCATCGCCGGGGTGATCGTCGGCAGCATCCTGAGCATGGACCGCACGGTCCTGATCAAGGGGTTCGTGAAGATCTTCGTCCCACTCGCGGCGGGCTCGGTCGTCGCCGGAATCGTCGGCACCGCAGTCGGTTCCCTCGTCGGGATCGGCTTCCGGGACACCCTCTACTTCATCGTGGCCCCCATCATGGCCGGCGGCGTCGGTGAGGGTGCGGTCCCGCTGACCCTCGGCTACGCCCAGGTCGGTTTCGGTGAGCAGGGTGAACTGCTGGCGAAGGTGATGCCCGCCATCCTCGTCGGCAACCTCACCGCCATCATCCTGTCGGGTCTGCTCAGCTACCTCGGCAAGAAGCGTCCGCACCTGACCGGTTTCGGCCGCCTGCAGCCCGGCGTCAACGACGACCTCCTCGAGGCCGAGGACACCAGGGACCAGTCCAATTTGTTCAGCGTCCAGAACATCGCCGCCGCCATGATCGTGGCCGTCGCCCTGTACCTGGCCGGGCAGATGGCGCACGAGGTGCTCGGTCTTCCGGGCCCGGTGACGATGCTGTTCCTCGCGGTGCTGCTCAAGCTCGCCCACGGCGTCACCCCGCGCATCCAGGCCGGCTCGAAGATCGTCTACACGTTCTTCCTCACCGCAATGGCGTTCCCGATGCTCTTCGCCTTCGGGCTCGTCCTGACGCCGTGGGAGAAGCTGATCGAAGGTTTCGCACCCCGAAACCTGATCACCATCGTCGCCACCGTCACCGCCCTGGTCGTCACCGGATTCTTCACCTCCAAGCTCGTGCGCATCCACCCGGTCGAGGGCGCCATCATCACCTCCACCCACTCCGGTATGGGCGGCGCCGGTGACATCGCCATCCTGACCGCCAGCGATCGCATGCGGCTGATGCCGTTCGCGCAGATCGCCACTCGCATCGGCGGCGGTATCACCGTCGCCGGAATCCTCGCCCTCGCCGCCGTGTGGGGCATGTAAGTAACACCCTCTCCACCACTCCCACCGAAAAAGGACATTCCCATGAGCACCAAGATCCTCGTTCTGCCCGGCGACGGCATCGGCCCCGAAATCACCCCCCGCACCCTGCAGGTCCTCGAGGCCGCCGACCACGCCCTCGGCCTCGATCTGGAATTCGAGATCCACGACATCGGACTGAAGAGCCTGGCGGAGAAGGGCACCACCCTCACCGACGCCACCATGGCCCGCATCCCCGAGGTCGACGGCGTCATCCTCGGGCCGGTCTCCCACTACGACTACCCGCCGCGGTCGGAAGGCGGCATCAACCCGTCCGCCGAACTGCGCACCAAGTTCGAACTGTTCGCCAACGTCCGCCCGTGCCGCTCCCGTGAGGGGCTCAGCATCCTGCGCGAGCAGATGGACCTGGTCATCGTGCGGGAGAACACCGAAGGTTTCTACTCCGACCGCAACATGTTCGCCGGCACAGGCGAATTCATGCCCGACGAGAACATCGCCCTGTCGATCCGCAAGATCACGGCCGCCGCCTGCGAGCGGGTTGCCCGCGCCGCGTTCGAACTCGCGCAGGGCCGCCGGAAGAAGGTCACCGCCGTCCACAAGGCGAACGTCGTCAAACTCTCGGACGGGCTGTTCCTGCGCGAGGTCCGCAAGGTCGCCGCCGAATACCCCGAGATCGAACTCGAGGAACTGATCGTCGACGCCACCGCCGCGCTGCTTATCCGCAAGCCTTCCCGGTTCGACGTCATCGTCACCACCAACATGTTCGGTGACATCCTCAGCGACGAAGCCTCCGAACTGACCGGCAGCCTGGGCCTCGGCGGTGCGATCAACGCCGGCAACGACATCTGCGTCGCCCAGGCCCAGCACGGGTCGGCACCCGACATCGCCGGTCAGGGCGTCGCCAACCCGACGTCGCTGATCATCTCCGCCGCGATGCTGCTCGACTGGATCGGACAGCGTAAGAACGACCCCGCCCTGATCGAAGGCGGACAGCTCGTCATGCGCGCGATCGACCGTGTGCTCGACAACCCCGACACTCGCACCCGCGACATCGGCGGCTCCCTCGGCACCGACGAGTTCACCGCCGCGGTCCTGTCCGCGATGAACGAACTCCGCTGACCCCAGCCCCACTTTCCGCGGACACCCGCAAGAGGACCCCATGACTGCATCGATCACCACCGTCAACCCCGCCACCGGCGAACCACTCGAGACCTATCCGACCATGTCGGACAGCAAGATCGACGAGGTTCTCGACACCGCCGCCGCCGCGCAGAAGAAGTGGGCGCAGCTCGACTTCGCCGCCCGCGGACAGATCCTGCGATCGGCCGCCGCCGAACTGCGCAACCGCCAGGACTCCCTGGCGCTGCTGGTGACCCGGGAGATGGGCAAGCCGCTCGTCGAGTCCCGCGCCGAGGTCGAAAAGTGCGCGGTCGGGCTCGAATACTACGCCGACAACGCGGCAGCGTTCTTGGCCGACGAAACCTACGCCACCTCGGCCGACGACAGCTGGGTTTCCTACGAGCCCGTCGGGATCGTGCTGGCGATCATGCCGTGGAACTTCCCGCTCTGGCAGGTGTTCCGCTTCGCCGCGCCCGCGCTGATGGCCGGAAACGCCGCCCTGCTCAAGCACTCCCCGAACACCACCGGATCGGCAATCGAAAGCGAGAAGATTCTGCTCGCCGCCGGCCTGCCCGAGGGACTGTTCACCGCGCTGCTCGTCGCCGAACCGGATGTGCCGGCCACCACCGAACGCCTCATCGCCGACCCGCGAATCGGTGCGGTGACGATCACCGGCAGTGAACGTGCCGGCAGCGCCGTCGGCTCCATCGCCGGCCGGGAGATCAAGAAGTCCGTCCTCGAACTCGGCGGCTCCGACCCGTTCGTCGTCCTCGCCGACGCCGACCTTCCCAAGGTCGCCGCCCTCGCCGCGCGGGGACGTTTCCTCAACAACGGGCAGAGCTGCATCTCTCCCAAGCGGTTCATCGTCGACGCCTCCGTCGCCGAAGAATTCACGCGGCTGCTTCTCGAGAACGTCGGTCGGCTGCAGGTCGGTGATCCCGAGGCCGACGGCACCGACGTCGGACCGATGGCCCGGAAGGATCTGATGGACGGCATCGATCGGCAGGTGCAGGCGGCGGTGCAGCAGGGTGCCACGCTGCTGCACGGCGGTCATCCCCTCGACGACACCGCGGGATTCTTCTACGCCCCCACCGTGCTCGCCGACGTCCACAAGGGAATGTCGGTCTACGAGGAGGAAACGTTCGGACCCGTCGCCACCGTCATCACCGTCGACGGACCGGACGAGGCTGTCGCCGTCGCCAACGACACCCGATTCGGGCTCGGCGCCAGCGTCTGGGGCACCGACCTCGACGCTGCCGTCGCGGTCGGCAAACGCATCGAATCCGGAGCCTGCTTCATCAACTCCGTGGTCGCGTCCGATGCCCGGATGCCGTTCGGGGGGAGCAAACGCTCCGGCTACGGCCGCGAACTCGCCTCCGCCGGCATCCGCGAATTCGTCAACGTCCGCACCTGGTGGGCGATGAAGCAACCCGGCTCTCAGGCACCCGTCTCCGAGTAATCACCTCCCGCACGACACGAAGGATCACTTCCATGACCAACACCGCCATCACTCCCGGACACCACGTGACCGCCTCGGCCGGCGACGACGGCCGACCCGCCGTGGTGCTGCGCGCCTCCGAGATCACCCCGCGCCAGCGCGGCGGCGGCGCTCGCACCATCCCGCTGGTCTCCCAGCAGGTCGGCGCGAAAGACTTCCTCAACGGCATCACCATGTTCGGCCCCGGCTCCGCCATCCCCGAACACATCCACAACTGCGACGAAAGCGTGCTCATCATCAAGGGCTCCGCCGTCGCACACATCGACGGTGTCGAATACCCGGTCACCGTCGGCGACAACTCCTTCATCCCCGCCGGCATCCCGCACTTCTTCCACAACACCTCCGAGACGGACGAACTGCACATCTTCTGGACCTACGCGTCCATCGACGCGAACCGCACCATCCTCGCCACCGGCGTGACCACCCGCATCGACGAGGAACACGGCACCAACATCGCCTGACCGCTCCAACCCCATCGAAAGGAGACGCCATGGTCTGGGAGATCGCCCAGCTCGAGATCCGCGACGGCCACAACGAAGCATTCGAATCCGCTGTTGCGGAGGCTGTCCCATTGTTCCAACGCGCCCACGGATGCCGCAGCATGCAGGTGCAACACTCCGTCGAGCTTCCCCAACGCTATCGATTGATCGTCGAGTGGAACACCATCGAAGACCACACCGTCCACTTTCGCGAATCCGAGGACTTCCAGAAGTGGCGCGGTCTGGTCGGCGAACACTTCGCCGAACCGCCGGTCGTCGAACACACGCACGCGTTGGCCGTCGGATTCCAGACCACCACCGGACCCTCCGCCTGACCGGCGCGACGTAACACCAGCCGTTCGCCACGCCCGCTCACCGGCATGGCGAACGGCTGCACGCGCCGATCGGCGTCGCCGAAGCGGTCGGCCGGCGAACAGGCAGCGCGGTTCGGTCCATCAATCACCACCGGAAGGGATCGATCCTGATGCGCTCCAAACCGAGAACGCCGAACAGGTCGACGCCACCGCGGCACGCCTGACCGGTAACACCCCTATCGTCGCGCTGATCGAAAGTGCCCTCGGCCTCGAAGACGCCCGCCCCATCGCGCACGCCATCTCCACGATCCGCCTGGCCTTCGGAAGCGGCGACTGCTGCAAGGAAACCGGTGCCACCGACGCCCCCGTCGCCCTGGCCTACACCCGCTCTCGGCTAGTCGTCGCAAGCCGCGCAGAGCGGATCCATCCGCCCATCGACGGACTTGGCGAGTCGTACTGATGATCGTCGTCCTCGCCGTGGTCGCCCTGATCTGCCTCCTTGGCCTGGTTTGCTCCGACGCGAAACGCCACTCCTCGCCCAGATCAACCAGCGCTGAGCCAGAGCTGATGCACCCGCTGGTGTAGGTTGTCTCCGGATGGCGGGATGATCGAGGTCCAGTCACGTCGATGCCGCCCACATCCTCGAGCGT
Source organism: Rhodococcus sp. NPDC057014 (assembly GCF_042673295.1). Classification (NCBI taxonomy): domain Bacteria; kingdom Bacillati; phylum Actinomycetota; class Actinomycetes; order Mycobacteriales; family Nocardiaceae; genus Rhodococcus; species Rhodococcus sp. NPDC057014. The sequence goes on along the minus strand of NZ_JBHUSF010000028.1, from coordinate 28,830 downwards.
CGACACGTAAGTCACGATGGCGGGCCAGTTGATCGTCACAACATTCATGACCTTCGGTACCCTAGCTCAGGGGTACCGGCCCAACCCTGCTGGTCACGGGCCGCAGAGCTAGGTCAGTGGAGCTTCGCGGTCCGCCGAGCGCTCAGCGGCAGTACTGGCGCAGTCTGGCTCCAGCCGGGACTTGGCGAGGACATTGCGGGCTTTGGCTACTGATCCCGTCGTGGCGAGTTGGCCTCGTCCGGTGCCGAGAAAGCTCCATGGCCAGGACTGTCAGCGGCACCTCAAAACTGACCCCTTTCTGGCAGGCGGGTTCAAGGGGGGCGAGTAGTCGTCGCAAACACTGTCGGTTCATGGAGCAAGATTCTCGGCGAAAACCTCTGCCGGTGTTCGTCATTCGAGGTTATCCGAGGGCGATTATTCAGACGCTCCTCGACTTCGCGCAGCCTCTCGGGCCGTGGACGGACAGATCGGTGCCCTTAGGAAAGTACTGCCGAAGCAATCCATTCGTGTTCTCGTTCGTGCCACGCAGCCAGGGCGAAGCGGGATGAGCAAAGTAGACGCCTCGGTGAACAGGTGCCCGAACAGATCATGGCGCGCCATCTCCGAATCCTGATCCCAGGTGATCGTCCAACGCGAGTGCTCGGGGACCTGCTCGACCGGCCCACGATGGATGTAGGGGTGGTACCGGGGCGCGGTGCCGGGGTTGCTCCCGGTCCGTTTCCCCGGCCCGCCCTCCTCTCCGGCCCGCCCTCCGCACCGGCGGAATGGGCCAACTCGTCGAAACACGCCGCAATGTCCGCCTCGAACGCCCAGTGATGATTCCGGGTCCCGAGAGCGTGAATCTCAGCGATCGCGTCCTGAGCTCGATGCCTCGGGCGGAGACCGTAGCTGATCGGTTTGAAATCCGCCTCGAAGATCGGCTCCAACACCAGCAACAACGACGCTTGCACTGTGTGGTCCATCGCCGTGGGGATACCGAGCCGCCTGAGTTTGTTGCTCCCCGGTTTCGGAATCATTCTTTCCCGCACCGGCAGAGGAGCAAAGGTCCGAGACTTCACCTGGTCTCGAACCTGACCCAGGAATGCGACCGTCTCGGCGTCCCCGGTGATGGACGCAGGTGCCAGCCGGTCGACTCCGGCCGAACGTGCACCCTTGTTGCCCCGCACCCGTTCCCATGCGACGGTGAGGAAATCCGGGTGGTGGACGAGGTCGAACGCATCATCGAAGAGGCGGTCGGGATCGTCGACCGCCCAGTGGTGCAGCTTGCGTTGCATCTGTCGTACCCGCCATGCCGCCCGATCGGGATCGGGCCACGACAGCTCACCGGTATTCACCAGTGCACGTTGCATTACTGAACTGAATTAAGTTAGAGTGATGACGGTCACGGACGTTAGGGCGTCCGCACCCGCCGAGCCCGATGGAGAGAGACGATGACGGAAAGCGCCCGGCCATGTTCAGGAGACGACGCCCACCGCCCCGCTGCTCGAACGTAGGAAAGTCGAACAATTGAGTCTCACGTTTTCGCCCCGGCGATGTGGAAACGATCCTCGATCGCGATTCGTTCGAGATTCGACGTTGCGAGTTGTTGTGATGATTAGTCGCAACGACTGCGGGAAGACGACGTCCCTGAACCCGCTGGCCGGACTGCAGGAGCCGACCCAGGGTTTAGTCGAAGGCCTGGACAGCGCGTCCCGCGAACATGTGACCATGTCGATGAAAGTGCTTGGCGGCACTATGTCGACCCGATGTAACGACCAGCGAGAGGCCATTTACCGTGAGTCTGACGAGTCAACCGGCTGATCACGACGGCTTTCCGCTGAAGCGGATAGCGCCAGTCGGAGCCCCCAATGTCGTCCTGGTGATGTTGGATGACGTCGGTTTCGGGCACGCCAGCTGCTTCGGCGGTTCTGTCGCCACACCCCACCTGGATCGCCTTGCGCGCGAGGGACTGCGCTATAACCAGTTCCATACGACAGCGCTTTGCTCCCCGACGCGCGCCTCCCTGCTAACCGGCGTGAATCATCACAGGCTGGGGTTCGGGAGCGTTCCGGAACTCGCCGTCCCATACGCGGGCTACAACTCCGTGTGGCCGGACGAGTCTGCCTCGATCGCGAGAATTTTGTCCGACAATGGTTATGCCACTGCAGCCTTCGGCAAATGGCACAACACTCCAGTCTGGGAGACCAGTCCGTTCGGTCCATTCGATCGATGGCCCACCGGTCGGGGTTTCGACTACTTCTACGGCTTCATGGGGGCGGACACAAATCAGTGGGCCCCACTGTTGTTCGAGAACACGACGATTGTCGACGATGATCGGCGTGAGCCCGGTCTTCATCTCGACGAGGACCTGAGTCGTCACGCGGTGAGTTGGGTGCGTGGACAGCGGACCGTTGATCCGTCGCGCCCGTTCTTCATGTATGTCGCACCCGGGACGGCCCATGCCCCCCACCACGCCCCGGAGAGTTGGCTCCAACGCTATCGCGGCTCGTTCGACCATGGTTGGGACATCGAGCGCGAGAGAGTGTTTCGCGCGCAACTCGCCATGGGTGTCGTGCCGTCGGGAACGGAGTTGACGCCCCGTCCTGACGAGATCCCTGCCTGGGACGATATCTCGCCCACCCAGAGGGTGGTTGCCTCCAGATTGCAGGAGGCGTTCGCTGCCGCTCTCAGCTTCTGCGACGAGCAGGTCGGTGCCATCTTCGAAGCCATCGAGGAGATGGGGGAGCTTGAAAACACACTGATTGTTTACGTCGTGGGCGACAACGGTCCCTCCGCTGAAGGCGGCATCAACGGCAACTTCAACAAATGGGCCGGAGCCAACGGTGTACCTGAAGACCTCACCGAACTGCATGCAAGACTTGATGAAATCGGCGGGCCGGCCTCCTACAACAACTATCCCGTGGGCTGGGCTTGGGCCGGGTCGACTCCCCACCAGTGGTTCAAGCAAGTAGCGTCGCATTTCGGTGGTATCCGTAACGGCCTGGTGGTCTCCTGGCCGGCGGAAATCAAGTCGACTGGCGAGATCCGGTCGCAGTTTCACCATTGCGTCGACATCTTTCCCACCATTCTGGGGGCGGCGGGGATCGAGGTGCCTACGACAGTCGGGGGCGTCGTCCAGCAGCCGATCGACGGGGTCTCCATGATCTCCAGCATGGCTGACGCGTCGCGTCCTTCGGCGCGGTCGATGCAGTACTTCGAGGTCCTGGGCCACCGTGGTATTTACGCGGACGGCTGGATGGCTTCTGCCCGCCACCTCGGACGGCTCCCATGGGAGAAGAATAGGGGGTCCGGCGACTTCCTCAGCGACCCATGGGAGCTCTACTGGATCGAGGACGACTTCTCGCAGAGTCGTGACCTCGCCGGTGAGGAGCCGAAGAAGCTCGCGGAGCTGCAGAATCTTTGGTGGGCAGAAGCGGGCCGGAACCGGGTTCTTCCTTTAGACGATGACCTGTACGCGCGATACGGGCTCGGCAACAAGCCGAGCGGGTTGGCCGCGCAGGCCCGTGCCGTGCTCTACGCCGACACCGTGCGCATCCCGGAGGCGATCGCCCCCGATGTGAAGGGCAAGTCTCACCGCATCGTCGTCCACGGCGAGTTCAGCGCGGACGCGGAGGGCGTGCTCGTGTCGATGGGGGGCCGCTTCGGCGGATATGCAGTCTTCATTCAAGGCGGGGCGGTGCATTACGCACACAACTACTGTGGAACGGCGACGTACTATGTATCGGGGACGCTACCCCCGTCTACTGCCACGGAGATCGCCGTCGACTTCCGGATACCCGTCCCCGAGCCGGGCGCTGGTGGGGACGTAACGATCTCGGTTGATGGACACGAGGTCGCCGTGGGGCAAGTGCCGCGAACGGTTCCCTACCGATACTCCTACAGTGAGACGCTCGACGTCGGCCGTAGCTCCGGGACGTGCGTAAGCGATCGATACTGCGGCGCGTTTCCATACACCGCCCGCTTGGACCGAGTCGTCATGGAGGTCGCCCGTCCGGAGGCGCCCGTTGTCGATGGTCGCAGACAGGGAGACCGCTGCGACGCGGCGGACTGAACTGCGCTGAACTGAACCAGGCGACAATGTGGCCGGTTCGGGCGCGCCGCGTCCAGTCTTTCGCGCTTGTGGTTGCCGCCCATCCGTCACTTCGACGGAGGACGAGTAATGCCGAAACTGTTCTTCGCGATCCAACTGCTTCGGCAACGGGCGTTGATTGTCCGGCGTACGGGCACAGACGACGATTTGGCGCATTGTCGCGTCGTCAACAACCGTGTCTCCCAACAGGGATACATTTCGAAGGCCCGGCGACGGAGTCGGGCGAGAGGAGGCGTGAGATGACTCAGCCACAGGATGGGATCGGCGGGACGTTTGCCGGCCAAGTCGCTCTGGTGACAGGTGGTGGTTCCGGCATTGGTGCGGCCGTGGCTCGCCGACTCGCTGCGATGGGCTGCGCCGTGCATGTTGCCGACGTCAATGGGGACAACGCGAAGGCGGTAGCGTCGGAGGTCCGGGGTCGAGGTCATGTTGTCGACGTCACCGACTCCTCGGCTGTGGATGCTCTGGTCGCGGGCGTCGTGTCCGAATCCGGCTCGCTCGACGTGGTGGTGCATACCGCCGGGGTTGACGACGCGCAGGCAAAAGAGTGGCTGTTGGAGGCTCGGGAAAGCGGAGAACCGGTCGACGTGCTTTGTCGGCTCACCGACGCCGACTGGCAGAGGATCATATCGATCAACCTCGCCGGCACATTCCATGTCCTTCGCGCTGCCGTACAGGCGATGCGTCCACAGGGTAGGGGAGCGATCGTGACCGTGGGTTCCTCCGCGGCGTTCGACACCCTGGTGGGTTATCCCCACTACGCCGCCTCCAAGGCGGGCGTTCACGCACTGTCGCAGTCGGTGGCCAAGGAAGCGATCGCCTATGGCATCCGCGTCAACACGGTAGCCCCCGGCCCGGTCGATACACCGATGGCTTCCCGGACGCCCGCGGCGGTACGCAAGGCGATGGAGGCCACAGGGGTCATCGGATATGCGACGCCCGAGCAGCTTGCAGATAACATCTGCTACCTCGCCTCGCCGGGGGCTGCCAACGTGGTCGGTGCTGTCCTGCTCAGTAATGGAGGGCGGTTCACGGTGTCATGAGCGATAAATTGCGCAGGGTGTGGGGCGCTTCCTCCACGTGAACCACACAGCACCTGAACCACAAGCGAGATCAACGACCGCGCAAGCATCATCAGTCACAGGGCCATCGGTATCGGTCACAACCACATGCGGCGATATGCTGAGGGGAAGTGTCGAGAGGTTTCGCATGTGGTATTTCGACGATCGCCTTCCCATGACTCACGCGCAGCGGGGTTTCCCGTATTTCGGGGCACACGTACTGCGAGACGACAGCGTGGTAGGCCGTTTCGATGGACGACAGTGACCCGCTCGTCACCCAGCGGTCCACGGATCCCCCGGTCGCCGCGGAGCTGAGCGCGGCCGGGTTCGACGACGCCCACGAGATCGGGCGCGGTGGTTTCGGGGTGGTCTACCGCTGCACGCAGGCCGCCCTGGACCGCACGGTGGCGGTGAAGGTGCTCATCGTCGAACTCGACGAGGAGAACCGGGAGCGGTTCTTCCGGGAGCAGCGGGCGATGGGACGGCTGACCGGGCATCCGAACATCGTCAATGTGTTGCAGGTCGGCGCCACCGACAACGGGCTGCCCTACCTCGTGATGCAGTACCACCGGCAGGACTCCCTCGACACCCGTATCCACCGCGACGGTCCGCTGCCGCTCGGTGAGGCGCTGCGGTTGGGGGTGAAGATCGCCGGCGCGGTGGAGACCGCGCACCGGCTCGGTATCCTGCACCGTGACATCAAGCCCGCGAACATTCTGCTCACCGACTACGGTGAACCCGCGCTGACGGACTTCGGTATCGCGCACGTCGCCGGCGGTTTCGTGACCGCCACCGGCACCGTCACCGGGTCCCCGGCCTACACCGCGCCGGAGGTCCTCACTGGTGACCCGCCGACCACGGCGTCGGACGTCTACGGCCTCGGCGCCACCGTGTTCAGTGCACTGACCGGTCATGCGGCGTTCGAACGCCACAGCGGTGAACAGATTGTCGCGCAGTTCCTGCGGATCACCACCCAGCCGGCGCCCGACCTGCGTGAGCACGGCGTCCCTGGAGACGTATCTGTGGCGATCGCCTGCGCGATGTCCGGCACTCCCGGCGAGCGGCCAGCCACTGCCGCAGATTTCGGTGAGCAACTGCGCCGGATCCAACACGATCACGGGCTTGCGGTCGACGAGATGGCGCTGCACGCCGAAGCCGGCGCAGCCTCGTCAGGCCAGGAGCCGCCACCAGCGCGGACACGATCCGCGACGTTTCGTCCTCAGATTGCGCACCCAGTGCCGGCCCGAGCGTCGAAGGGGAATTTGTCGTTGGGGTTGACGAGTTTCGTAGGTCGCCGGCACGAACTCACCGAGGCGAAGAACCTGTTGACCGGATCCCGGCTGCTGACGTTGACCGGGATCGGCGGTGTCGGGAAGACCCGGCTGGCGCTGCAAGTGGCCGCGAATTTACGACGTGACTACGGCGGCGGGGTGTGGCTGGTCGAGCTCGGTGAGCTCGGTACCCCGTCGCTGCTGGTGTATGCGGTGGCCGGCGCGCTGGGGTTGCGGGATCATCAGGCGCGGCCGCTACTCGAGGTGCTGGTGGAGTACCTGGCCGCGCGGGAGCTGCTGCTGGTTCTCGACAACTGCGAGCACGTCATCGACGCGGTCGCCGTGCTGGCCGAGGCTCTGCTAGTGGCGTGCCCCGGGCTGCGAATCCTCGCCACCAGCCGCGAACCCCTCGGCATCGGAGGGGAGGCGGTGCTGCGGGTGCCCCCGCTGACGGTCCCGGATGGTCATCGGGAACCCTCGCTGCGGGGACTGCCCCGGTATGACGCGGTGACCCTGTTCGCCGAACGCGCCGCCGCCGCTGTCCCGGGTTTCGAAATCACCGAGGACAACATGGTCGCGGTGGCGCGGATCTGCCACCGGCTGGACGGGTTGCCGTTGCCCATCGAGCTGGCGGCGGCCCGGCTGCGGGCGATGTCGCCCGAGCAAATCCTCGAGCGCCTCACCGACCGCTATGCCCTGCTGACCCGCGGAAGTAGGGGCGCGCCGTCGCGGCAGCAGACCTTGCGGTTGTCGATCGACTGGAGCTTCGAGCTGTGCACCGTTCGGGAGCAACTGGTGTGGGGGCGGGTATCGGTATTCGCGGGAAGCTTCGAACTCGATGCGGCAGAACAGGTCTGCGGCGCGGATCTGACGTCGGCCGACCTGCTTGACGCGGTGACCTCGCTGGTGGACAAGTCGATCCTGATCCGCCAGGAAGCCGGCACAGTGGTGCGGTTCCGGCTACTCGAGACCGTCCGCGAATACGGCCGCGAGAAACTCGAACAGACCGGTGAAAACGTGGCTCTGTACCGCCGGCACCGGGACTGGTACCAGGCACTGGCGGTCGACGCGGAGGTGGACTGGATCAGCGCGCGCCAGCTCGAGCTGACTTCACGCCTGCGACGGGAGCAACCGAACATCCGGGAGGCGCTGGAATTCTGCGTCACCGACGATCCCGCCGCCGGCCTCCACGTCGCCGCCGCACTGTTCCCGTTCTGGCTTTCTCAGGGTCTCTACAGCGAGGGGCGGCGCTGGCTCGACCGCTTCCTGGCCACCTGGGCCGGCCCGTCGAGCGTCGAACACATCAAATCGCTGTATGCGGCGAGCGTGCTGGCTGGGATGCTGGGCGACCTCCCCGCCGGCGCCGCGCTGGTGGCGCAGGGACGGACGATCGCCGCGCACACGAGCGACCCGATGACGCACGCGTTTATCGATTACGCCGAGGGCACATTGGCCCTGCTCGGCGGTGACCTCGCTCGCGCGTGTTCGTATTTCGAACGTGCCCTCGCAGTATTCGGCACCAGAGAGGATCGCACCCTCGAGACCGGTGCTCTGAGCATGCTGGGGATGGCCTACGAATTGCGCGGCCAGACGGAGCGGGCAATCGAGTGTCACGAGCGCGTGCTCACGATCACGGAGGCGTGCGGCGAAGCCCTGCACAGGGCGTACTCGCTGTGGGCGCTGGGCGTGGTCGCGTGGCAGCAGGGTGACACCACGCGTGGGGAGCGGCTCGTCGAACAGGCGTTGCAGCTGACCCGCGCGAACTTTCCCCGCGTCGCCGCATCCTGTCTCGAGGCACTGGCCTGGATCGCCGGGGAGCACCGCGACGCGAGGCGGGCGGCAGTTCTGATGGGAGCGGCAGAGGAATTGGGGCGCTCCGTCGGCAGCGTCGCGGTCATCTATCCCACTATGCTCGTTTATCACGACGCCTGCGCGGAGAAGGCACGTCGGGGCCTCGGCGACAAGGCATTCGAGGCGGCTGGTCGCGAAGGACGCCACCTGGATTTCGACGCTGCCGTCGCCTACGCCCTCGACGAGCGTGCCCCGCACACAACCGATCCCGCTGCCGGTTCGGCGGTGAAACTGACCAAGCGTGAGGAACAAGTCGCCGAACTCGTCGCCGAAGGCATGACCAACAAGGCCATCGCGGCGAAGCTGGTGATCTCCGAACGCACCGCGCAGGGCCACGTCGAGCACATCCTGACCAAACTCGGGTTCACCTCCCGCGCACAGGTCGCCGCCTGGGTCGTCGAGCAACTCCAACGATGAGCGCAGCCGACACATCCGGGTTAGCGATGACACTTGAAGGCAGTCGATCCAAGGTCGCCTTCACGGGATTGCTGTCCAGGAGGACCGCGGGCGGTCCATGCCGAGACGAGAGGATCACCCTCGACGTGTGTGGGGTGGGGCGCAAGGTCTGCTGTGACTGTCAGTGCCGCTTCACGTTTTACCGAAGACTTGGAGGCAATCGCTCTTCAGTGAGCGGCGAGGGCTAGTGCCTCGACGGCGGCGAGAAGTGCCGTGGCAGACGATAATGCCAGTGTCGCTCGGCCGCGACGGGGCCGTCGGGAGCGGCCCTGAGACTCGCAGAATGCGCAGAGACTGAGTGTGATGGCGAGAGCGAGGATCGCGAAGGCGAGGAAGCCGAGGCGGCCGAAAGTCAGTCGACCGAGGATGGCACCTCCGGCGGCGATGGCGAGGGCAGTGCGTTGCCAGGCGAGGGTTGTGCGTTCGTTGGCCAATCCCGCATCGACAGCCGTCATGTTCATGACGTGGCGACCGTCGCCATCACGATCGATCCGACGACCAGCAGACCACTGCAGAGAAGGATCGCGATCCGGAACGGGGGCAGTGGTTCCCGTAGCCGAATCGCTCGCTCCGAGGCAGCCCACCTGGTCCACGCGATGATCGAACAGAGAAGGCTGCTGCCCACAAGCAGGGCTGCGAGCAGTTTCCGAACCAGGTCGGAGAGGGCCAAGTCCACGACGTCGACCGCGACCGCGACCGCCAACAGGGCCAAAGAGGTTCGGATCCAGGCGAGGAAGGTACGTTCGTTCGCGAAGCTGAAGCGGTAATCGGGCTCTTCGGCGGATTGGACGTATACCCACTTGGGCCAGCGCTTCTGGAGTTGCGTCACGAGCAATCCTCTCTGATCACGTAGCGACACCAGAACACCCGGTCGGGGGTCTGGGGAGCGGATTGACGCGAGAACCGTCCGCTCCTTCGTCATGACCTAATAGTCCGGTTTCGTTCCTTCTCTGCAAATCCATTGCGGCCGCGTTCCGGCGTGTGCGAAATCTCCGACTCCGTCGCGAGAGGATCGAAGGCGAAGGTACGTGAATTCAGTTCAGGTGTAAACCTCGTCGCGGGTCAGTCATGATCGGTCGCCGACCTGACCGCCCCAGGAAGGCGTGCTTAGGTGAAAGGCTTCTGAAGCGAATCTTCATGAGCGCCCTCGGGTTCCAAGTGGGTGGGCGCTCCCGCTTGTCCAGGCGGTGAGATCGGCTATTGAACCAACTTCAGTTTGGCATCTATAGTGAGCGGAGACACATATTGCCGACCCAAGGGAGTAGCACATGCGGGGAATCGACAGCGATGTTCTCGTCGTCGGCGCAGGAATGGCGGGACTTACTGCGGCGACCCGGTCGCTAGACCTTGGAAGTTCTGTCATCGTCATCGAAAAGGCCGAGGCGGTTGGCGGATCTGCCCAGTTCGCGGGATACGCCTGGACGGCGCCCTCGCACGAGGTGATGGACGCGGTCAACCCGAACGGGGACATTTCGCTGCGCCGTGCGCTCGTCGACGGATTTACCAGCGGTATAGCGTGGATTCGATCACTCGGCGTCGATTGCGCGGACGCTGTGCCGGTGTTGCGATACGGCCGAGGGCATCAGTTCGACACGAATCAATACATCGATGAATGTCGCAGGCGGATCCGCGCTGATGGTGGGCTGCACACCGGAGCCGAGACTCTCGAGCTTCTCAGCGAGGACGGTGTGGTGGTTGGTGCCCGTGTGCGGCTGCAGGATGGCACCGAACGGGAGATTCGCGCGCGCGCGACGATCCTGGCCACCGGAGGGTTCCAGGGGAATCGCGAGATGGTTAACATGCACATCCATCCCGCAGCCGCGGAAATGCCACTCCGCTCCAACCCCACCAGCAACGGGGGCGGACTGCGCTTGGCGGAGGCGGTCGGCGCCGCCGCGGGAACCGACCGATCAGGCTTCTACGGCCATCTCATTCCAACCGGAGTGAACTTCCGCGACCCAGGCGACTTCGTTGCACTGTCGCTGTACTACAGCGAGCATGCGCTGCTGTTCAACCTCGAGAACCGGCGATTCGTCGACGAAACCCTCGGTGATCATCTGACAACAATGGCCCTGCTCGACCAAACCGAGTCGCGTGGGTTGCTTGTCGCCGACGCGCGTGTGTATCGCGAATGGATCACCGGCAGTTACGTCCAAGGTGCGGTCGCGATCGATAAATTTGACCTCACCCAACGTCGCGGCGGTCGGTGCGGACTCGCCGAGAGCCTCGAGGAACTCGCGTACCTCCCCGAGGATTGGGGATACGACGGCGCTGCGATCGCGGAGCAGATCCGGGCAATCAACAGCGTTGGCGCCGATGCCCAGCCGCCTCGCCGTCATGACTATGCTCCCCTGGCCCAGGGGCCCTTTTACGTCATCGAGGCCTGTCCTGCGCTGACCTTCCCCTTCCATGGCATACGGATCGACGCACACGGTCGCGTCCTCTCCCATGCCGGTGCTGCGATCCCTGGTTTGTTTGCCGCAGGCTCGGACGCCGGCGGGCTCTACGACCACGCCTACGCGGGAGGTATCGCGCCGGCGCTCGTGTTCGGACTTGCCGCGGCGGACCAGGCCGCGAATGACCGCCTCTCCTTAGCCGAAGGAAACCGGACTTCGCGATCATCGATCTAGAGAACAGAAACTTCTCAATTACCCCCGAGGGCTCGGCCGGGCGTATTTGGCTGGACCGATTGGCCCCCGAATTTCCACCCACCGTTGCAAGTCGAGCCTGTGGGTGAGCGACTGCGCGAACTGTGGAAGTGGTGTAGATGTCTGCTGAGGCCAATGCAAGAGGTTGCGCGATCCCGGTCATAAACGGAATCAGGACCGCTGAAAGTGGCGGTGGTTTCACGGAAGGAACTGGAAAGCGAGATCTCGCAGGACCTGCTGCTGCCCGCGGTGGGGTGTGTGAAGTACTGCGGCAGGTACATCGTGAAGTCCAGCGCGCACGCTCAAAGAGCTGTTGCAAAGGCAATCGTCGTCAATCGCGTTCAGCTGGATCTGTGCGTCGACGGCATGCCCGTGAATTTCTGAGTCGTCGGAAACATTTGCCACTACGCCGTACAGACAAGTGACCGAGGCGGGTGGTGTATCGCCCCCGTGGAGCCCGAGACGTGTAGCTCCGAGCGCAGCGTTCTGATGCGGTCGGTCGAACTCGGGGCTGGGCGATCCAGGCCCAGGCACTCTGGTTGGGCGACCACCCTCGGGCGCTGTCTGAGGTCGGTGGTGGGCGGCTCGGTGAGCCGCTAGGTCTGTGATCATGCGCGCTCATCTGGAGCCAAACCCACCTGCGACCGAACGGTCCCGACGGATACACAGAGAGCCGCCCGTAGTGGCACAGAGTCTGCGAGGGCGCAATTTTCGTTTTCAACAGGTATTCGCGTCACATTGCCATCCCGCTCGTGATTGACATCACAGCCGGTCGCGATTAGGTTCTCAAACTGAGATCAGTTCAGTTATTGACGGGAGTCCGAATGGCTTTCTGCTTGCCTGGAGCGGGTAGGGCGCGACCTCCGGGGCCGGTTGGCGTGGTCATCCTTCGCAACCAGATTCGTAACACCTCACTGAATGCCCTACCGACCGACCTTATGAGGACTCGGCGAGCCCTCAGGAAAGAAATCGCACCATGAAATCTCTGAGCAAAGCCATAGCGGCTGTCGCCATTGCCGCCGCGACACTCGGCCTGACGTCGTGTAGTGACAACCCCTCCTCCACGAGTCCGGTGGAAGGAAACTGGGAGGACGTCGTGGCCGCGGCCAACAAGGAGGGCAGCGTCCTGCTCTACTCCAGTCAGAAGCCGGCCAACCTGGAGACGCTCAAGACCGCATTCCACGCAAAGTATCCACAGATCACGCTGGACGTCGTACGCGGAACCGATGTCGACCTCAGCCCGCGCGTGGAGACCGAGAACAGGATCGGTAAGGGCACAGCCGACGTACATATGCTCGCCGATGCACGGTGGATCGAGAACGCTGCGAATTCGGGTACCTACTCCACGGCACTGGTAGGACCGGATCTGAAGGCGCCCGAATACGAGCCTGAGAAGAGCGTGATCAACGACCGGTTCTTCCTCACCAGCGCAGCGGTTTTCGGTATGGGCTGGAATACCGACACCGTTCCGAACGGTCTGCAAACTCCGCAGGACGTCATCAACCCCGCATACCGAGGCAAGATCGGTGTCGTGAACCCGTCGGGAAGTGCGACGTACACGGATCTCTACCGCTACTACGCGAAGACCTATGGCGAGGACTACTGGAGCAAGTTGGCTGAGTTGCAGCCACGGGTTTACACCAGCGCTCTTGGTGTCGCCCAGGCGCTGACGTCTGGTGAAATCGCCGTCTCGCCGACGGTCCAGCCACTTGTGACCGAGGTGGATGCCGGGGCGCCGGTCGGATGGACTTTGCCCGCCTCACCGTGGGGAACGCGGTGGTACAGCCAGGTGTTGAGCGTGGCACCGCATCCGAATGCCGCTCAGGTGCTTGCGAACTTCATGGTGAGCCGCGAGGGACAAGCCGCGCTCAACTCCGGATACGCCGCCGTCCTGCCAGACGTCCCGGGCGCGGTGGCTCGCGCGCAGGACATCGACTCGCCAGACACCGCTGACCTGGCTCCCGAAAAGATCGAGCAATACACCCAGGAATGGGCCAAGCTCTTCCAACGCTGACCATCCAATTTCGAAATCGCCCGACGCTCGCAAGACGAAGGATGGCCATGGCACACAGAATCGATGCACGTGAACGTGCTCTTCACCGGGGTCCGGGCACGTCGGGGGCGCGACGGCGTACCGCTCGCCACGAAGGGTGCGACCGTCCATCTGACCGGCTCCCATCACCCCACCTGCCTGGAGCCGCGCACCACGTCTGGCGACCGTCGACAGTCTCCTCGCCGGCACACGCAGCAGTGATGTCACCCGGGATCGACCGCCTTGACGGCGGTGGCCCGCTGCTTGCACCCCGCACAGTGAAGAAACAGACACAGAAGGTATGAGATGACCTCACAGTTCACAGTCTCCGGCCTGACAAAGACCTATGGCGCAAATGTCGTCGTCGACCAACTCGACCTCGCGATCGAGGAAGGCGAGTTCCTCGTCCTTCTCGGGCCGAGCGGGTGTGGCAAGACGACCACTCTGCGCTGCCTTGCCGGCTTGGAGACGCCCCAAGACGGTTCGATCGTCTTCCAGGATCGGGCAGTGTTCGATGCGCAGGCAAAGTTGGATGTTCCCGCGCACAAGAGAAATATCGGGATGGTCTTCCAGTCGTACGCGCTGTGGCCACACATGACCGTCCGCGACAATATTCGATACCCGCTCAAGGTCCGCAAACTCCGCGAAAGGATCTCCGCCGGGGCAGTCGAAGCCGCCGCGGACATGGTCGACTGCGGCAAGCTGCTCGATCGGTATCCGTCGCAGCTGAGCGGCGGACAGCAGCAGCGGGTGGCCGTGGCCCGGGGGCTGGTGGCCCAACCCGATCTGGTGCTCTTCGACGAACCATTGAGCAACCTCGATGCCAGGTTGCGCGATCAGGTCCGTTCGCAGATTCATCAGCTACATAAACGCCTCGGGTTCACAGCGGTTTTCGTCACCCACGACCAGGCCGAGGCGTTCGCCCTAGGCGACCGGTTAGCCATCATGAAGGCTGGCAAGATCGAACAGTACGATGCGCCGGAACGTGTCTTCGAGAATCCGGTGTCGGAATATGTTGCGGCATTCATCGGGATGGCCAATCGACTGGAACTGCGTCACAGTCACAATGGTTGGATCACCTCGGCCGGCGACGAACTCGACTTGACGCATGCGGTGGTGCGAGACTCCGCCGACTACGGTACGTCTGCGGTCGCGCGACTGCGTCCGGACGATGTCTTGTTGCACACATCGATGAATGAAGTCCCGCACGGCAATGTGGCCCTGCATGCGGAACTGGTCACCTACGAATACGGCGGCCGGCACTTCGACGTGACCGTACAGACCGGCACCGAGCGCCTCGCGCTCCGGGCCGATGCAGCCGAACACGGTGCAGTATTGCGCAGCAGCAGGCAGGGAGCTCCCTACGTGGTCAGCTTTTCGCCCGCCAGTTTGCGGGTATTCGCCGACCCGGACGACCCGTCGCCGACCGTGTCTGAACTGGCCACCGCGGGTGCAGGAGGACAGCTCTGATGGCCACGCTGGCCGCAGCGCCCCTCCGGTCACTCGCGGTATCCACCCACTGGCGCGCGCGTATCGGGTACCTGGCGTTGCTGGCCGTTCTCGGCTATCTCGTGGTGCTGCCGATGATCCGGCTGCAGACCATGGCGTTCGAGGACGGCGCGCAGGGCTACCGAAGCCAGTACGGGCGCTTCGACATCGCCGAAACAATCTGGACCACTATCGCGCTCGCGCTTGGATCGCTGGTGATCGCGATGGTGCTAGGTACCCTACTGGCCTTTGCCGCCAGCCGACTCCCGGCGAAACTGGGATTTTTGCGGATCATTCCCACGCTACCCATCATCATGCCGGCGGTCGCGAACATAGTCGGCTGGGCGTTTCTGCTTTCGCCTGGGCCTGGCTACCTCAACGTGCTACTCAGAAAGCTGCCGTGGTGGAGTGGATCGGACTCCGGGCCGGTTGACGTCTACACGGTTCCCTGGATCATCATCCTCACCGCGTTCGGTTTGACCTCGTTCGTCTACCTCTTCGTCAGCGCGGGCATGCAGAACATCAGTTCCGAGCATCTCGAGGCAGCACAGGTAAGCGGGTCGTCCACGGTCGGCGTCTTCTTCCGCATCGTCCTGCCACTGCTGCGCCCGTCGTTGATCTACGGCGGCGGAATCGCGCTGCTCCTCGGCCTCGGCCAGTTTACCGGACCACTGCTGCTCGGTCAGAACAACGGTGTCAAGGTTCTCACCACCGAGATGTACCACCGTGTATCGGAGTCGCCGGCCGATTTCGCCGCCGCCGCCGCCGCCGGATCACCCCTGGTCATCTTCGGAGTTGCTCTAGTCCTGATCCAGAAGGGTTTACTCGGCAACCAAACCCGATTCGTCACCCACGGTGGCAAGGCATTCGCGCCGTCGACCGGCCGGGCCACTTGGGCCTCCCTGTCCATCGTGCTCTATGCGTTGCTCGCGTTGGTAATTCCCCTGATCGGGCTCATCATCGTGTCGTTGACACCGTACTGGTCGGGGTCTCTCTCCTGGAGCTTGCTGACCCTCGACAACTTCCGCGAACTCGCCGCAACCGACACGGTAGTCGAATCGGTCATCACCAGTGTGCTGACATCCCTTGGCGCGGTGGTGATCTGCGTACCCATCGGATACTTGATGGCAAACCTCATGGTACGCGGCCGACGCTTCAAGGTGCTCGCCATCATTGGTGACTTCATCACGGCAATGCCACTCGGCATCCCCGCGGTAATCTTCGGCGTGGGCTTCTTGCTGACCTATACCGAGCCGCCGCTGATCCTGTACGGCACACGGACGGTGATCGTCCTCGTCTACGTCGTGCTCATGCTTCCGTTCGCCACCCGAATGCAGATGACTGCAATGCTTGCGCTCGGAAACACCTACAACGAGGCATCGGCAACCAGCGGAGCATCACCGTTTGTCACGAGCATGAGGATCATGCTTCCGCTGATGCGTCCGACAATCCTGAGCGCGGTGGCGCTGATGTTCATTTTGCTGACCCACGAGTTCGCGGCGTCGCTCCTGGTGCGTGCGTCGACTACGCAGGTGATGGGGACTCTGCTGTTCGAAATGTGGCAGAACGGTTCGTATCCGCTGGTTGCGGCGATGGCCTTGCTGATGACGGTGGTGACCACGGTCGGTGTCGGAATCGCCATGCTGGTGGGTGGTCGCAACGTGCTCAGCAACCTCTGAAATAGGAACGTTCGCAGACTTTGGGTGTGTCCGGGCTCGTCGAACGACGAGATCGTTGGGCGTGCGGCTGAGCGGCGGAGCTCAGGATAGTAGAACCATTCTCTAGCGGGCCCGGGCATCTTCCCTGCGGTGATTGCCGACGGAATCAGGTCTGTATCGGGAGCCGAGCTTCGAATCGTCTGCCAGGGCTGGCAGGCGGTACGGAGTTGGCAGTCCAACGCGAACACGGGGAAGGGAATCTAGTTGAGTGACAAGAAGTCCCGGCCGCTGTCTGGCACGGACTCAGGGGTACCCGGGGACAGATCCACAGCCATGTCGACCCGACTTCATCTCAGTTCGGCTACGCTGGGTGAACCGGCACGACGACTCACGGATTGGGGGAGCTGTGTCCGTTGAAGCGATGACGCTCCGCGACGGTCCGCGTTCCAAGCGCGGGCTCATCTTGACGGCCGCGATCGAGCGTTTCGGGGAGGTGGGTTTCGAACATACCAAGTGGGCGTCCGTCGCCGACGTGGTCGGCATCGGCCAGCCGGCGTTGTATCACTACTTCGAGTCCAAAGCTCACTGCCTACTGACCATCATGCGCCTTGAACTCGCCGAGTCGCTCGTGCGGTACTCGACTGCGATTGACGGCATCGACGACCCGGTGGAGGCCTTGGGTGCGGCCGTCACCAGTGCTCTGGAAGCGAGCCCACGGGACGCGCTGCAACGCCGCATTCTGCAGAGCCACATGGATCTGCTCGCCGCTCCGCGTCATTCGAAGAAGGAAGAAGCGGAACGCCAGACCTCACGGGCTCTTGTGAACACTGTCGAGGAAGCGTGGTCACTTCTCATCGCTAAGGGGATGGGCAGGGGAGTCTTCGCCGACGCAGATCCGCGTTTGATGGCTCGACTGGTCCTCGGACTCGTGGTCAGTGTGTGGCGGTGGTACCGCCCCGACGGTGACATGACTCTCGACCAGCTCAACCAGCACGTTCGCGATGCCGCCCTGCGTATCGTCCGCGCGTGACCGTGCCACGAGTCGGCTACCATATTGCCCAGACGGTTCGCCAGGTGACTGACGGTCTGGGCGCGGTGACGTGACGCCGTGGCGACCAAGTCCGGCGCTCGTTGACGGCGGCTTGTGTCCGCTGCCAGTCGAGTTGGCATACGCGACCTGCGGGAAATGCCAACTATGTTGACGAGAATCAAGACGTTGACGGACAGCGTAGTTGGCATTTCCGTAGCGATTCACGGGTCCGCTGCGGGCGCCGAGTGGCGTTGACATGCACAGACGATGATGCCGCAGCCAACTCAGATCAGCCGCAGGATGTTGTAGTGGGTGTCGCGGAACGGGTCGTAGATGCGTGCGTTTCTGCGGAGCGTGGTGAATCGTGCCACGACGGTCATACACGGTCAACGGCTCGCCAGGTTTGCCCTGGCCGTGGCCGGAACGATCTTCGCGACCTCATTGGTGACTAGGACGCGTCGGTGCACGTCGTCGACGTCGGGATCGGTGACACCGTGCAAAACCGTCGTCGGGTGATCATCCGCGCGATTCTGACCTGCTCCGAATAGATCAATGCGGACCGTGTGGTGGTTGTGCCTGTGTGCCGCAACCGTAGGGGCGCATCTCATAGACCGTCATCCGGCCCTTGAGCTGGCGGCCGAGTGCCCGGAGAACAGGTCGGCCTGCGGCAGGTCGATGCCGGCGTAGAGGAACGTCGCGTCGAGGCGTTCGGAGAACACCTTCGGCGCGGACGCGGCATCGCTGCCGGCCTGGTGGTTCGTCTTCAGGTTGTGCCCTCGTCGACAAGGGCAAGTGATGTGCCGAGTGCGCGCACACGCCGAGGATCTGCTCGGTCAAGTCCTGGGCGGTGGCCCGGCGCGGGGGTGAGCAACCCGAGGAAATTCGCGAACGCCAGCGTCAGCATTACAGTGTCGTGCCCGGCGGTACGAAGGTGTAAATGACGGGAGCGAAGCTGTCGTCATCGCGGCCGAGCTTCTTACGCATGGTCTTCTCGTGCCGTTTGCCGATCAGCATCGCCGGGGTCGACTTGCCGCGCCCGACCGAACCCGAGATCGCCAGTCCGCGCCGTGCTGTCGCGATCTTTGCGGTGTTGCGTGCGAACAAAATCCGGGTCTGTCGGGTCCGGCAACGTCCATGGCGGTCAGCTGCTCACACTGCTCGACCAGGTCGCCTACAGTTGCGCCAGCCGTTACGCCGGCACCTACGTGGTCACCCTGTCCCTGGACCGCGTCCACTCTGGCACGCGCCCCAGGCTCGTCGAGCGTCGACTCGAATGGTGCATTCCGGCAACTGGAACGTGAATGATGAATGTCACCAGCGCGCTTCCACAGGAACTGCCCGGTCCGGATGTGCGGGCATATGGACCGAGACTCGTAGTAGTCCCGATCAAAAGACCTGACTTTGCCTGCCCTTTCCATGGGATGCGACGATGTACGCCAGTATCGACCGGATTTCGTGTCGCCGACTGCTTCGAAGTCGGCTTGGTCCTCGGATCCAGGAACCAAGGAAGGGCACATGATCGATCGCCGCGACGCTGCTGTACTCGACGACCCGGTGGGCGAGTCACTACGAAGCCGCCACGCACATCTCGCTCGTCGACTCGGCCGGGCCGCCACCTATTTGCCGGCAGTGGCGACCTTCTCCGCCGTCGCCGCCGACTGCGAACCGCAGGTGTGGGCCGACCTGGCTCGGTTACTGGGCCCGGGCGAGCTCGCCGACCTGTTCAGCTGCGCGGCGACGCCGCCACCGGACTGGGTACCGGTGTTCGTCCTAAACGGCCGTCAGATGATCTGGTCGAGCAATGCTCGGGCCGAGTCGCATCGGGCAGAGTCGGGTGTGGTCGAACTCGGCGCGGACAGTGTGCCGGAGATGCACGACCTCGTTGAGCGGACCCGACCGGGACCGTTTTGGCTGCGTACCCACGAACTCGGCAGCTATCTCGGTATCCGCGAGAACGGCCGGTTGGTGGCGATGGCCGGTGAACGGCTGCGCCCACCGGGGTGGACAGAGATCAGCGCAGTCTGTACCGCGCCCGAGGCCCGCGGCCGCGGGCACGCCGCCCGCCTGGTCACTGCGCTCGTCGGACGGATCACTGCGCGTGGCGAGCGTCCATTCCTGCATGTAGCCGAATCGAACACCGGCGCGATCGCCCTCTATGAGCGGCTCGGCTTCCGCACATACCAGCACGTGACCTTTCGGGGATTCCGCACGCCCTGACGTGGCCCTCGAAGTGTTCGCCTGCCGATGTGCCAACTATTCGGACCGGGACAGTACCCGGCCCTGCAGGTGAACCGGTCGCGTCGACGGCTCCGGTTGCAGGGATAGCTTGGCCACGCGACCAAGCCGTAAATCTATTCCGAGTCCCTCGGCGACCGCCTCGACGATCGCGATGGTGCTGCCGAAGGTCCAGGTGCGTGCCCCGGGATGTTCCACTGTTCCACTAGGTCCTGCTGGTAGCGGCGGGTCGTCGAACCCGATTCGCGCAACAGGACGGTACTGCCGCGCAGGTCGGCGGCGTCGACCTGCGCGGCGCCGGCGAGGGGGTGGGTGGGCGACGCGATCACGACTTGTCGTTCCCGCGCCACGAGGACCCGTCCGTGTGCGCTCTTCTCGGACGCGGCGACCAGTGCCACCGCGATCTCTCCGCTGTTGAGCAGCCGGAGCGTCTCGCTGGTGTTCTGGATGCTCACGTCCAGGGTGAGCTCCGGAAACAGCTGGTTGTACTCGAGGAGCAGGCAGGGGAGCAGTCCCTCCCCGGCGGTCACCGTCCCGCCGATCGACAACGCGCCCTCGACCGGGCCGTGGCCCAGCCGTCGGAGCTGGTGTCCGTGGCGTTGACCGGCGATGTCGAGCGGGGTCTGCGGTCGATTTTCGTCGGATAAGGAACTACTGGGGTGCCGGCGCGCGGCGGTCGGGTGAGCTACCGGTTCTGGCGAGGCGGCGGGTTGTGTCGGAAGTGCCGCTCGCGTCCCCGGTTCCCGGTGTAGTCGGTGTTGTGCCGGGCCCGGTGCAGGTGCGTGCGGCGGCGCCGGAACCCCGGCCGGCGCTTCGGCTTCGGCGTCCAGCGGTACGGGGGTGTGTCCGGGCGTCGGCGCCGGTGGCGCAGCGTTGCTCCTGCGCCGGTTCCGGGTTTGGTGCCGAGCGCGCTCCTGAATCCGGAGTTGTCGCCGGGGTGGTCCGTGCCGGGCGGCGGGCACCGGCCCAGGGCAGCGTCGCCGAGGTGACGAGCACGACGGTCATGCCCGCCCATTGCGGCGCGGACAGGTTTTCTCCCAGGAACAGCTGCGCGGCAAGGACCCCGACCACCGGCTCGAGGAGGCCGAGCAGGCTCACCGGGCCCGACCCCAGAGCGCGTACCGCGAGGAACGAACCGGCGATTCCGACCGGCATGAGCACCAGTCCCTGGACCAGAATCGAGGCCCACCCGGTGGGGGCGAACGACCAGCTGTCGCGTCCGATCAGGGCGATGCCGCCGCTGGTGACACCGGCGCCGAGGGCCGCGAGACCGCCTGCGGTGAGGGCGCTGGTCTGCCGCACCCAGCGTTCCCCTACGACGAGATAGAGGGCGTACCCGACCGCGCAGAGCAACGCGGACACGGCTCCGAGCGGTGCGACGGCGGTGGCGCCGCTGCCGGCCACCAGCGCGATCCCGCCGGTCATCAGGACGGCGAGCAGCAGCTGGCCGCGGTGGACTCGGCTGCCGACGCCGAGCCACAGCAGCATGAGAACGACCAGCGGGTAGACGTGGACGAGGACGACGGCGACCTGTGCGCCGGTGATGCGCACGGCGGCGAAGAAGCACAGCAACTGCAGACCGAAGAGCGGACCGCACACCAGCGACAGTCCGAGTGCCGGGCGCAGCGGCACCCGGCGCAGTCGTCCGGTCGCCCAAGCGAACCCGAGCAGTAGAACGGCACCGACGAGACTGCGGAGGCAGACCAGGACGGCGGGGGAGACGCCGCCCGCGTAGCCGATCGCGGCGGCCGTCGGCGTGAGCCCGTACGCGATCGCCGAGGCGAGTCCGAATAACCAGAACGCGGCGGGGTGGTGACGAATCGCAGTCTTCGCCCGCACTGTCGTCTCCGCGCGCCGATCGGTTCGTCGTGTACGGGATTGCAGGGCCACGGGTTCCTCCCCCTCTCATGATGTTCGTACCGAAGTATGAGGCGACTCAGGTGTTCAGGACAAGTGAAAGAATCTGTACCCGGGGTTTAGTATTTGTGAATGGAGATCGATCCGCGACGGTTGCGTTACCTGTTGGCTGTGGCGCGGGCGGGTGGGATCTTGGCGGCTGCGGATCAGCTGCATATGACCCCCTCGGCGGTGTCGCAGCAGATCGCGCGGCTCGAACGCGAAACCGGGCAGGTGTTGATGACGCGCACCTCGCAGGGCTCGGTGTTGACCGCGGAGGGAACGTTGCTCGCCGAAGCCGGGCAAGAGGTCGAGCGAACCCTGGCGGGGGTACGGTCCCGGCTGCAGCAGGGCCCGGCGGAGTTGCACGGGAGGATGCGCATCGCGGGCTTTCAGAGCTTCCTGTCGGTCGTGATCGCCCCCGCTCTCCCGCAGTGGCGCCGCGCTCTGCCCGGGGTGGTGTTCGAACTGGTGGAGACCGAACTGGACCCGCATCTGCGTTCACTCAAGGAGGGCGAGTTCGATGCCGCGATAGTGGAACTCGACGCCGGAGCAGCCGAGACCGCCCCACCGGCCGGGATCGCCGAGGTTCCCCTTCTCGATGAGCCCTGGAAACTGGTCGTTCCGGCGGGGACGCTGATCACCGACATCACCGACCTCGAACACACCCCGCTGCCGTGGCTTGGTGAGCCCGAAGCGGCAACAGCGTACCCCGCACGGAGACTGCGACGGATCTCCGGGAGCAACAAGCAGATTGTGCACCGCTACTTCGGCACGCAGACCGCGCTGGCGCTGGTGGCCGCCGGGGAGGGGATGACGGTGCTGCCATCGCTCGCGCTGCGGGGGATGCTGCGCGAGGGAGTCGATGTCATCGACGTGCCCGGGCTCGGTACCCGCCGGATCGTTCTCCGGAGTTACCCCCGAGGGAAGATCGCCGACAATTTGGTGGCAGCAGTCACCGGGTTGCTGCGCGAGGCCACGTCCACTCTGAACGCCGGCAGCGGTATCGAATCGTAGTTTGCTTGTGAGAGAGGAACAGTCAACGTCGGCAGGTCCGCCCGATCGTCGCCGAGATCAACCGGGTCCTCGGCGCGAGGGACGACCCGTGGGGTGTGGCGTCCTGGTGGCTGCACCCGACCGACCTCAAAGGCCGACGGACTTGCCGATCGATGCGGCGGGCCCGGCACAGGAAACAGTGATCTCGCCGGATGTTGGGTGAGTCGCCCTTGTCTCGCTCAGCCGGACTTCTTTGGGAAACATATCGTCCCGGCCGGGAGAGGCCGGGACGAGATGCCAGAGGCCGGAAGTTGGCCCCCCGATCAGGTGGTCACACACAGGGCGAACTGAAACAGTTGTTGTCAGTTATCCGTCAGCTCTTGCGCTTTCGGATGAATTGGGCCGAATCGAGGGCCTTCTCCCGCTTCTCCGCCCGGCGCTCCTTGAGAGCACGTGCAGACTGTTTCGAACTCTTGACGGCGGACTTGTCAGCCATTGTCGGTCCTTTCCGAATCGGCAACCGCGAACTGACCTCGACCATACCCAACAAAAGAAATAAGTCCAGTTCAGCGGCCGATACGATGCGACTCATGTACGGGCGGGTCGTGAGGACGGGGCCGGTTTGGAACAACGTCACCGGGTTGTACCTCCGATCGGAGACGCTGTGCGTCTCGGCACCGTGCACCCGGTCGTCCTGCAATGACGGTCAGAGCTTCCGAGGTGCAAGGCGCGCAGTAAATTTCACGGAGCTTGCTTATTTCCTGCCGATGGCTATGGTGCAGGGCAGCGTTAATGGCATCTATCTGGAGGACTGAAATGTGAGTGCAGCCACCGATCGTCAGTGGGCGGTTCGTGACGCTGTTCTGCGTTGGCTTCTCGCGAAGACGACGGAGGGCTATCGCAGCCCGATTCTGGACGCGGATGCCATCGGAGCGGAGGTCGGGTGGGTGGCCTCGGCGCTCACCCACGACGAAGTGGCCGACGCCTCGATGTTTCTGTTCAAGGAGAACTACCTCACCGGGGTGCCGGTAATGGGGATCGGGATTCCACGACCGATGCTGACGGTTGCGGGACGTCGGGTGGCCAAGGCCGGCAAACCACTGAGGTCCAGGGTCGACGCTCATCCAGCGAAGTCGCACCAGCGTCTGACGGCCTCACCTGGGTAGTCATCGGCGACGACGGCGGCGGCAGTGAAGTGAATGAGAGAACGGCTCGACTGGTCACTTGTCACTCGACGATGAGTACCTGATCACGGGTCGACCTCAGAACCGTTGGTTCTGCACCGCCGTCGGGTCACTCCATGCCGGCACCGACGAGGTCGCCAGTCCGGTGGCGGTCCCGGGTGAGAGTCCGCGTACGCGCACCCTGCGGCGCGAAGGTCCGGCCACATCGGTCGAGCCTTCGCGGTTGCGTTTCGGTACGACGTGGCCCGTATGCCGGTGAGTTTCGTCAAGTGGTCTGGCCCGTTGGTCGGGCGTCGGCGGCCTCGACGAGTTCGTTGACCAGTGGGGCGCAGGTGATGTAGCGGACTCGCGGCCCTGTTCGCAGGCGGCCGAACCGAGTCCGGTCAGCAACGGGTGATTCGCCCGACGCTCCGATTCCCGTGGCGATCGAGACCTCACGAGGCCTGCTTGTCGCGGCGCTGCGTGGTACGGAGAAAAACGTCTATGCCATCAATCCGATGACGGTGGCCCGGTACCGCGATCGGCACTCGATGGCAGGGAAGAAGTCCGATCACCTCGGCCAGCGATCACGGTGCTCGCCCGTGCCTCGCAGGATGCGATCTGGCGGCGCACCAAGGCCACCCAAGAACCACGGGCACTGCTGCGCGAGTACCGCCCGGGCTTCCTCGCGGCATTCGCCGGCAGTCGTCACACCAACCGAATCATCACCAGCTTTCCGGGCCTGGGTCAGGCGACCGGCGCCAGGGTCTTGGCCGCGATCGCGACGACCGCGGTCGGGTCGTCGACGCTCGCGGGCTCGAGGCGCTCGCCGGCTCCGCACCCGTCACGAGAGCGTCCGGGCGCAGCACCTGCGTTACCCACCGTCACGTGAAGAACAATCGACTTGCCGCACTCGGCTTCGTCTGGGCCTTCGCCGCCATCCCGCGACCTCACCCGATCAAGCACCACCCTGACCGGCGCCGAACACGGAGACCGGCACGCCGCCGCGCACTGCGTAACGTCTTAACCGGCTCCTGGGCCAGCTCTATCACTGTCTTCAAGCCGTTGTGCTGCACGCCATCTCTGCCGAGAGGGGGAGTGCGGCGTGCAGCTGCTCTGGTTGGGGTGGTGTGCGTGAAGATCAGCCCCAGAGTGGTGGGGCCTCCGGGCGAAGTGCGTTGAAGGCTCGATCGAACAGGCTTGGCAGGGAGTCGGTTCCGTCTGACTGGGCCCACGCCCGGGTCGCGGCCAGGTAGGCTCCCACGCTCGCCGCGGCGATGACGGCGACATCGAGGTCGGTTCGGGGATCCAGGTCGAACTTGGTGCTGATGACTGTGGCGAGGCTTGCTCGCCACCGGTCGACGCGGTCGAGGTAGCTCGCGCGCAGCGAGGGGGCTTCTTCGACCAGGTGGTAGAGCGCGAGGGCTCGGGCCGGGTTGGCGTGTGCCCACTCTTCGAACGGGGTCATGCTCAGTCGCAGCGCTGTCCACCGGTCATCGTCGATGGGGCAGGCGACGAAGCAGTGGCAACCCTCCTCGGCGAGCTTGCTCAGCCGTGATACGACGACATCCTCTTTGCTGCGGAAGTAGCGGAAGAAGGTCCTGCGGGAGATCCCGGCGGCATCGCAAATCTCGTCGACGGTGGTCTCGTCGAAGCCCTTGCCGAGGAACAGTCCGATCGTGGTCTCGGCGACCTCCGACCGCATGCGGTCCTTCATGCGCTGCTGTAACGGCTCGGAAGCACTGGGACTCATGCATTGCATCCTAGCCACTCGATGCCACTTGGTGCTAACCTGCCACTCAGTGCCAGGAAGGCATTTAGTGGCCAAAAGCCGATGTCCACGCGGTCACTCGCCTGGTTGTCCCACCCCTACTTTCGACTCGGAGAAGTGAATGAAAGCAGTACAGCTGGTCGAATCAATCGGACCGTCCGGACTTCGTGTGACAGAGCTGCCAGATCTAGATCCGGTCGGCGATCTGGTCGTGGTGGACCTGCATGCGGCCGGAGTCTCATTCCCCGACCTGTTACAGACGACTGGCAGCTATCAGATGGTTCAGTCGCTGCCCTGCGTGCTGGGGGTCGAGGGCGCCGGCATCGTTCGGTCCGCCCCGCGCGGCAGTGGTCTGACGGAGGGGCAGCGTGTCGCGGTGCTCGCGCTGTCGGGTTCATGGCAGCAGACGGTGGCGGTGCCGGTCGGCCATGCATTTCCCCTCCCGGACACGGTGTCGCTCACCGCGGCGTCGGGGTTCGTCATGAACCACCTGACGGTCCACTTCGCGCTGGTCGAACGCGCCCGTGCCCGTCGAGGTGAGATCGTCCTCGTGCACGGGGCGGCCGGCGGAGTGGGCACTGCCGCACTCCACCTCGCGGCCGCTGTGGGACTCGAGACGATCGCCGTCGTCAGCAGTGCAGAGAAGGCCGCTGTCGCCAAAGGCAACGGTGCCACACACACCGTTCTGGTCGACGGGTTCAAGGATCGTGTGCTCGAGCTGACCGGCGGCAAGGGGGTGGACATCGTCGTCGATCCGGTCGGTGGGGATCGGTTCACCGACAGCCTTCGTAGCCTGGCTCCGGGTGGGCGCGCCCTCGTTCTCGGCTTCACCGGGGGAAGCATCCCCACGGTCAAGGTGAACCGGCTCCTGCTCAGGAACATCTCCGTGGTCGGCGTCGGGTGGGGCGAATTCATTCGCGAAGATTCGGGATACCTCGCCCGGCAGTGGGACGAGCTGTTGCCGCTCCTGACCTCCGGTGCCCTCACGGTCCCCGAGCCCACGCTCTACGAGCTGGACAACGCCGCCGCTGCCCTGCAGTCGCTCAGTGAGCGTGCAGCGACGGGCAAGATCTCGCTGAGTCTGCGCTGATCGTCTGGTGGCGCCGCGTCGCGAGCCGTGCGTGTGCCGCCTCTGCGGTGCCACCTGACCTCTGTCACCGAACAACCCGGAAGCCCGTGTCGTCGACACGGCCCAACAGAAAGGCCTACCGTGGTCAGCACCGAAACCCGAGACGTCATGGCGGAACGGCGATCTGCACAGATTCCGGCGGATGCGGCAAACACGCTCGAACACCTTCTCGCGGTCAGGGCCAGTTACCGCGCGTTCACGCCGGAGCCGGTCCCCGAGGACACCATTCGGCGGATAGTGCAGACCGCCCAGCTGACGGCATCGTGGTGCAACAGCCAATCGTGGCAGGTGGCTATTACCCGCGGTGCAGGAACCGAACGACTCCGCGATGCGCTGTACACGACAGCCTCGGCCGGCGTCACCGAGGACACCGACATCCCTTTCCCCCGCGAATACCGCGGCGTTCACCTCGATCGCCGTCGTGAAAGCGGCTTCCAGCTCTACAACGCCCTGGGAATCGAACGTGGGGACCGGGCGCGCCAGCACGAGCAGGTGTTGGAAAACTTAAAGTTCTTCGGAGCACCCCACGTCGCGATCATCCACTCCGACGAGGCGCTGGGGCCTTACGGCGCCGTGGACTGCGGCGGCTACGTGGCCAACTTCCTCACCGCCGCCGCCGCGCACGGGGTCGGGACCGTGGCCCAGGCGGCACTCGCGATGTACCCGAGCGTGCTGCGGCGCGAGCTCGGCCTGGATCCCGACCGCACCGTCGTGTGCGGAATCTCCTTCGGGTTTCCCCGTGTCGAGCACCTCTCGAACAGCTACCGGACCACCCGCGCGCCCATCGACGACGTCGTCGACTGGATCGACAACTGATGTCCGAACACGTCGACGGGGCTGATTCCGCGCGGGTGATCACCGAGCGGTGCGGTCGAGTGCTGCTCATCCGCCTCCATCGCCCTTCCAAACGCAACGCCATCGACGCCGCCATGACCGCGGCGCTCGATGCCGCATTCAACGAGTTGGACGACAACCCGGAAATCTGGTGCGGCGTCCTCAGCGGTGGCCAGCAAAACTTCTGCGCCGGGACGGACCTGATCGACGGACCCGGTGAGCGCACCCCTCGGGGAGGCAGATATGGCGTCGTCGGCCGATTTCGAACCAAACCTCTCGTCGCGGCCGTCGAAGGATTCGCCTACGGCGGTGGCCTCGAACTGGCACTCGTCTCGGACATCATCGTTGCCGGTCGCTCGGCACGGTTCGGCCTGCCCGAGGTGACCCACGGCGTGGTCGCCAACGCGGGCGCCCTCTTCCGCGCCCATCAACACCTGCCGCTGAACATCGCGAAACAGATGCTCCTCACCGGTCAACCGCTCACCGCGGACAGGGCCCACAGCTGCGGATTCGTCAACGACATCGTCGACGACGGGACCGCGGAGCAGTCTGCGACAGCTACCGCCGAACGGATCGCCGCCAACGCCCCGGCAGCAGTCCAGGCCACCCTGCGCGCGGTCGATGCCGTCGTGCGTCGCGACGACGATCGAGGTTGGGCTCACACCTCGGAAGCGGAGGAAACAGTGCGTAATTCCAACGACTTTCATGAAGGGCTCCTCGCGTTTCGCGAGAAACGCCGTGCCCGATGGCAGGGCAGCTGAGCGCTACACATGATCACGCCTGTATCTCGAGATGTCGAACCGGACAGGGGAATACGTTGAAATCGAAATCCGCATCGCCGATGCGTTCGATTCGGTCGCCGACACTGCGTCTACCTGCGTCCACATCGAATGCCGTGCTGTGTGCGGCGCAATGCCATCAAAGAGGCTGGGGGACAACTGATTTAGTATTGACGCGCCGACCTTCGGGCTGTAACGTAGGTCACGCCAGATATGGCATGGGTCACTCTTGGTGCCCGATGTGTCTCGGGCCAAAGTCGCTTACCACCTGCAGGGCTGCACACCCTGATGGGTATCCCCCCCCGTAACGATCTGCTCGGGCATTGAGGTCCGGGCAATCCCGTGGGGGTATCGGCACAGGAAACTGTGACTCAGTTGTTCTGGTGATGATTCCCATCGTTCCGACGACTGCATACCTGTCGGATCGATTCGGCCGCAAACT
>NZ_JBHUSF010000027.1:0-50752 GCF_042673295.1 Rhodococcus sp. NPDC057014 | reverse complement strand
CCCGTGATGTGCTCGGTGAACTCACCCAGCGCCGCTGCGTCGACGGTGCCACCGGCTCCGCCGCCCGAGGACGGGAGGGAGACGCTGATTCCGCGGCGCGAGGCCACTGCGGCCACTGCGCTGTCGATGACGGCGTCCACTGCGGCACCGTCGGCGAGACCGCCGCCGGCCAGGCCGCCGAGGTCACCACCACGGATGCTGGAACCGTCGCGGGTTCCGAGCGCCACCTCGGCGGTGACGTGGTACGCCCAGCCGTCGCCGAGTTCCCAGACCTTCTTCACACGGTCTGCGATGGCCGCCGGACGACGACCCGAGGGGCCGAAGACCTTGCGGAGGTGGTCGTTGATCGAATCGGACAGCACCGGGCCGAACGGCTTGTACGTGCGGGCCAGGGAGTCGACCGTGCCGGCGAGCGAACCCATGTCGGCGTCCGCGGCACCGTCGATCGCGCCGAGCGAGAGCTCGGAGCCGAGGTCGACGAGCAGCTGGTTACGCCGCGAGGACACGCCGTCGCACAGCGCCTCGATCGTGTCGACGGGGCCGACCTGGTCGGGGCGGAGCTTCGTCCACAGGCTGATCAGGACCTTGGTGGCGTCGGCGGCCTTGAACGCGATGTCGTCGGGACGCGGTCCACCGGACGGTGCGGCAGCCGGGGCCGGAGCCGCGGCGGGTGCGGCCGATGCGGCGGGAGCCTCGGCTGCGGGTGCGGCCGGCTCGTCGTCCTCGACCGGCGCCGGATCGACGTCGGTGGAGTACACGATCGCGGCTTCACGCTCGATGTTGAGGACCTCGACCGGGTAACCGAAGCGGCCCGGCAGCTTGAGGGTCTGCGACGCGAGGTTCGCGACGGTCGGGACCGAGCCCAGACCGATCTCGACGAACCGCTCGACACCCAGTCCACCCTCGGACTCGTCGGCGAACAGCAGGTCCTGCGTCTCGATCCAGCGCACCGGGCTGGCGAACTGCCAGGCCAGGAGCTCGGTGAGGACCACGCGGGTGAGCTGAACCGGCTTCTTCGCCCAGGAGTCGAAGTCCTTCAGCACCTTGTCGAGGGGCTTCGACGGCACCAGGTCGGCGATCTCCTGCACGAACTCCTTCTCCAGGGAGAACGGCTTGGGCACCAGGTTCGGGATGTAGCGCCCGATCAGGATGGCCGGGTCGATGTCCTGCGGAAGCAGTTCCTCGAGACGTCCACGGAAGTCGTCGACGCCGCCACGCAGCACCGTCGAGTGGAACGGGACGTCGATGCCGGGGACCATGATGTACGCGCGCTTGCCACCGAAAGCCTCACGGCGGATGTCGATCTGCGTCTCCAGCGCGTTGAGCCCGGCGACCGTGCCCGCGATGGCGTACTGCGAGCCACGCAGGTTCAGGTTCACGATCTGCAGGAACTCACCGGTCTCCTCGGCGACACCGGCGACGAACGCCTCGACGTCGTCGTCGGCCAGACCGATCTGCGACGGGCGGATGGCGGCCATCCGGTAGTCGGAGCGGCCGGCCTCGTCGCGGGGAACGAGTGCGTGCATCGCGGAGCCACGCTGGAAGACCACCTCGAGAACGGCTTCCAGGGGCAGCACACCGGCGACGGCGGCGAGAGCGTTGTACTCACCGACCGAGTGGCCTGCGAGCAGGGCACCCTCGACGAACGCGCCGGACTCGCGGAGCTCGGCGACCTGAGCCACACCGAGAGTCGCCATCGCGACCTGGGTGAACTGGGTCAGGTGCAGGACACCGTCCGGGTGCTTGTGCTCGACACCACGGGCCTTGACGACCGTCGGGTTGTCGCGGACCACGGCGAGGATCGAGAAGCCGAGGGCCTTGCGGGTGTGCTTGTCGGCGCGGTCCCAGATCTCGCGGGCGGCCTTGGAGCGGGCGCGAGCGTCGAGGCCCATGCCCGGACGCTGGATGCCCTGTCCGGGGAACGCGTAGACGGTCTTCGGGGCGGCGGTGCGACCGGTGGCGACCATCACGAGGTCACCGTCGATGCGGCAGCCGACCTCGACGATCTCGGCACCGCGGTCCGTGGCGATGCGGTCGACGCGGACGTCGATCTCGGCGCCGGGGCGGACCATGCCGAGGAAGCGTGCGGTCCACGCGGTGAGGCGACGCGGCGGCGTCTTGGTCTCGGCCGGGTCCACGGCGGTGACGACCTGCTGGGCGGCGGCGGAGAGCCACATGCCGTGCACGATCGGGCTGCCGAGGCCGGCGAGCAGTGCCGCGTTGTCGGAGGTGTGGATCGGGTTGTGGTCGCCCGACACCTGGGCGAAGGAGCCCATGTTGCGGGGAGCCACGATCGTGGTGTCGCGGCGACGACGACGCGGGGTGTCGACGGCCGCGTCACTGAGCGAGCCACCGGCGCGGGCCGGGTCGGACAGTTCGCCCTTGCCGGTGCGGCCGCGGATCGCGAAGCGCTCCGACAGGGTGACGACGGCAGGCGCGTCCAGGCCCTCGCCGAGCATGGCGCCAACCTCGACCTTGACCTCGACGACGCGGCCCAGGTCGGTGTCGAGAACCGAGGCGACCTCGGCCTTGACGACGAGAATGCTGGTCTCCGAGGGCAGTTCGCCGACGAAGTCGACGCTGTGGTCCAGGTGGACCAGGTCGAGCATGCCCTCGATGACGGAGAGCGAGTCTTCGGTCTTGGCGGCACCGAGGACGGCGAACACGGCCGGCCAGCAGGCGCCGACGACCACGTCCGGAACGGCCTTGCCGCTCACGCTCAGCGTCGTGGGCAGACCCGAACCGGTGACACCGGCGTGGTCGGCGACCAGGTCGGGCGTCCACGCCAGGTTGAGCCGTGCGACACCGTTCTTGACGGCGGGCAGTTCCTGACCGGCCGCAACCGCGAGGAGAGCCGTCATGGACTGCTCGGCGTCGGCCTCGGTGACCACGGGGGCGCCACCGTCGACGACGGATGCGGGAACGGTGATGGTGATCTCGACCGACTTGCCTGCCACCAGCGGGACCGTGAGGAGCACCTGGCGGTCCTCGATGACGGACAGCTCGGCACCGGTGGTCTCGTGGACCGCGCGGGTGTCGGACTCGACCGACCACTTGTCGAGGTCACCGAGCCGGCGAACCGGGTTCAGCGTCAGGCGCGAGGCCCACTGGATGTCGGGAGCCGACAGAACGGTGTCGAGGACGCCGCGGGCGACGTCCGCGTGACGACGGGCGAGCAGCGACTGCGGCGCGGCGCCGGCGGTGACCAGCTCGTCGTAGGTGGCCTTCTCGAAGCGGTCCAGCAGCTCGCCGACGGGCTCGTCGGCACGCGTGATGCCTGCGACGGCGACGGTGCCGGGGATGACGCAGACCTGGTCCGCGGTGTAGCGGGGATCGTGCGCCTGCCACAGCGAGTCGGAACGCCACCAGCGGCGGACGTCACCGTCGACGACGGGCACGAAGTTGACCGGCTTGCCGGGGGTCTTGCACAGCGAGACGAAGAACGAGACGTCGGCGGGGTGCAGAACCGTGGTCGCGTAGTCGGGGTACTGGGCCTGCAGGGCGCAGATGGCCGCTTCGGGACGCTCGAGGATCGCCTCGTCGGCGAACAAGGTGGGGATGGGTCCGCGGTCGACCGGGTGCAGACGCGACTCGGTGCGCTGCAGCATCTCACCGAAGCGCGCACGCCAGGTGATGTCGAGCCACGGGCTCTCGGTGGCCTCGATGATGGCGTCCTGGAGATCGGTGCCGCAGTCGAATGCCTTCGCCGCGTCGATGCCGACGGCCAGTTCGAGGTAGCGGCGCAGCCACTGCTCGTACGTCATCGTCGCGACGTCGCCGAAGAACGGCTTCGCCGTGACGTTCAGGGCCTCGATGATCTCGTCGCGACGCTCGGCGACGGCGTCGGCGTCGCCGGCGACCTCGTCGAGCAGGCGCCCGGTGCGGGACGCGGCGTTGTCGATCTCGTGGATGTCGGCGCCGAGCTGGCTACGGCCGGAGGCCATGCCGCCCTCGGCGGTGCCCGCACCGACCCAGTCCGGGGTGCCGGGGGTGTCGACGAGGAGCTGCTTGACCTCGGGAGACGTGGTCGCCTCGAGGGTGGCCATGGCGGCGGTGCCGACCAGGATGCCGTCCAGCGGCATCGCCGGGAAACCGTGCGCGACGGACCAGCGGCCGGTCAGGTAGTCGGCAGCCTGCTCGGGCGTGCCGATGCCGCCACCGACGCACAGGACCAGGTTCGGCCGGGTACGCAGCTCGGCGTAGGTGTCGAGGAGCAGGTCGTCCAGGTCTTCCCACGAGTGGTGGCCACCGGCGCGGCCGCCCTCGATGTGGGCGATGACGGGGAACGAGGGAACCTCGTTGGCGATGCGGATGACGGAGCGGATCTGCGCGACCGTGCCCGGCTTGAACGCGACGTAGCTGAATCCGCCCTCGACGAGGTCCTCGATGATCGAGACGGCGTCCTCGAGCTCGGGGATGCCTGCGGTGACGACGACGCCGTCGAAGGGAGCACCCGCGGCGCGGGCCTTCGGGACGAGGCGCTTGCCACCGACGTGGAGCTTCCACAGGTAGGGGTCGAGGAACATCGAGTTGAACTGCACGGCGCGGCCCGGCTCGAGCAGCCCGGTGAGCTTCTCGACGTTGTCGGCGAAAATCTGCTCGGTGACCTGGCCACCGCCGGCGAGCTCGGCCCAGTGGCCTGCGTTGGCGGCCGCGGCGACGATCTTCGGGTCGACCGTGGTCGGGGTCATGCCCGCGAGCAGGATCGGCGAACGACCGGTCAGCTTCGTGAAGGCGGTCTCGACGCCGATGCGTCCGCCCGGCAGCGACACCGGCTTCGGGAGGAACTCGGTCCAGGCGGCGGGAACCTCGGGGGTCGCGCCCGGGGTGAGCAGGTTGCGGTGACCGCCACGGGTCGCGGCGGCGACGATGCCGACGCCCTGGCCGCGGACACTGGCCGACGTCATGCGAGTGAGGAGGTCACCGGGTCCGAGATCGAGGATCCATGCGGCACCGGCTTCGATGGTGCCGTCGACGGCCTCGACCCAGTCGACGGGGTCGACGAGGCAGGCGCTCGTGAGGGCGCGGGCCTTCTCCTCGTCGAGACCGCAGCGCACGGCCCACTGGCCGACGATGTCGATCGTCTCCGCGAGTGCGGGGTGGTGGAAGCCGATCTCGACCGCGAGGGGCTCGAAGACGGGCGCGAAGATGGAGCCGCCACGCTTCTTGGCGTCGCGCTCACGGGCCTCGTCGGCCTCGATCTGCTCGCACCGCTGCTGGACGCGTGCCAGCTGGGCGGGCGGGCCGGACAGAACGACGCGGCGACGGGCGTTGCGGATGCCGAGGACCGCTGCGCGTTCGGGCTCGAGGCCTTCGGCGAGCTCCTCGACGATCTGACGGAGCCGTTCCGGGTCGACGTTGGAGACAGCAAGCATCGGGGTGGAGTCGGCGGCGGAGATCACTCCGCGACGACGGCCGACCAGACCGGCGGCCGCACCGATGAGCTGAGCGAGGGCGAGGAGTTCGCCGTCCTTCCGACCGGAGGAGGCGACGGCCTCCGCGGCGAGGAGTCCCTGGGAGTGGCCGATCACCGACACGGGAGCCGTAACCGCGGGATCGAGGCCCTGAGCCGCCAGCGCACGCAGCGCTGCGATCTGGGTGAGGAAGACGCCGGGGAGGGACACCGCCGCCGAGGTGAGCGCTGCCGCGGAAGGTCCGGACGCCTGGGCGTCGTCCTCTTCGTCGGCGAGTTCCTGCTCGAGGATCCATGCGATGGGGTCGAATCCGACCGGGCGCACGACGAGCAGCTCCTGCGCCACGGGGGCGAGGTAGTCGGCCGCGTCGTTGACGAGGGTGGTGAGTGCCGGCTCGAGTCCGTTGTCGCGGCTCAGTTCCTCGAGCGAGCTCAGCCAGGGTGCGCCCTGACCACCGAAGGCGAGCGCGTACGGCTCACCTCCGAGCAGACGATCCACCAGGGTGCCCTTGCTCGACGACCGAGTGTCGTCCCGGTCTACGCCGATGCGCCGCGAACCCTTCGAGTTGCTTCCGTTTCCTGCGGGTGTCGTGTCGTCAATCGTCACGCGTATGTCCTCTCCTGTTCCCCTCTGGGGGGAGGTGGGGATTGCTGTCTGCTGCCCTCGGCATCGTGTGCCTGCTGTATCGGCTCTGATCAGCTCTTCCGGGCTGCTCAAGGTTGACACAGAATCATGAGGATTTCCTCACGTTCACGAGCCGTCGGGGTGTCACAGCCGTGCATCGGAGAAATATCGCGTGATGTCCCTCACAGACCTACCGCGAAGTGACCGACGGGTAGATCACGTCTCCGCTGCACGTGGGCGGTGCAAGGACGTCCAAGAACCTGAGGAAAGCCTCACATTAATCGTTATCAATTCGTTACCACCTTGACGAAGTCCCAGGTTCATGCAGGTATGCGTCCTCGAAACCGCCCCCGGAGCACGAAGAAACCGAACCTGTCGGACCCTCGCACTAATGTTCGATTCCAGGAACACCCGACAGCCATTCTCCGGGGGGAAGAAATGAGCACAGCCCACATCCGCGCCCTACTCGATCACATCGACGCCGAACTGCCGCGAGAGTCGTGGCCGCACTGGACGGAGGGCTGGCCGCAGGAGATCGAAGCCGCTCTGCTCGACGCGGCCTTCTCCGCCCGCGCGACGTACGGCACGCCTACCACCGGGGTCCGCGCCGTCATCACCCGTTGGCGCGATCACCGCGCCGCACCACTCGACGACCTCACCGCACTCGCCGCGGACGCCGACGAACCCGAAGGCCTCCTGACGGTCCTGAACAACCGGCAGCGGGTACCGGGGAACTACACCACCAAGGCCGAGGCCGTCGCCACGGCGGCACGCTCGCTCACCGAACTGGGCTGCACCACGTCCGCAGATCTCCGCGACGACGACGCGCAGCGGAGCGCCGTCGTCGCCGTGCCCGGATTCGGAGCCGCCACCTGGGAATGCTTCGCCATGCAACTCGGCGTGCCCACAACCGCGTCCCGCGCAGTGGTGTGTGACTTCATCGCCGAGGCACTCGATCTCGAATCACCCGCAACCACACCACAGGCGGAAGACCTCGTCGCCGCCGCGGCAGCGCGCCTCGAGGTCACCGCCACGACCTTCACCCACGCCATCTGGCGATACCAGCGCCGGCAGCAACGCGCGGCAGGTGCGAGGTGAAGTACACGCGGGAAGTCCTCGAACAGGCGGTCGCGGAGTCGACGAGCTACGCGGGCGTAATTCGCTACCTCGGCCGGCGCCAGTCCGGAGGAATGCAAGCCCACCTGACTCGTCAGATCAAGAAGCTCGGAATCGATACGACGCACTTCACGGGCCAGGCGCACACCAAGGGCAAGCCTGCCCGCAATCGCATGTCATGGGAGGAGATCCTCGTCGAAAGGCCACCGGGAAGCGCACGCGTGAAGCCACATTTGCTGCGCCGCGCCCTGATCGAGGCCGGCGTCGAGTATAAATGCGTTCTCTGCGGACTCGGTGATGACTGGTGCGGACTCCCACTGATCCTGCACGTGGACCACATACGGGGCGACCCGTCCGATTCCCGGTTGGAGGAAGTTCGCTTCCTGTGCCCCAATTGCCACAGCCAGACTGCAACGTGGGCGGGGCGAAATATTGGGAACGGAGGCGAACGCACCGGCTGACGTGCGTGCGCCGGAGTGTCGCGCCCATGGCGTAGTCTGTGCTTCGCGCGCGAGTGGCGTAATTTGGCAGCCGCGTCAGGTTTAGGTCCTGGTGTCCGAAAGGACGTGGGGGTTCGAGTCCCCCCTCGCGCACTTTTCGGCTTTGTGCCGATTCGATCGCAATATGCCCCGGGCAGCTCGACCGTCGCGAGCGAGCCTGTGACCGCCGCCATAGCGGCAACCTCTCCTAGCAGCGCATTCGGCGATTCAGGTACCGTCGTTACGTGTCCGGAAACCGTAAGCAACGCCGCCCCGCGCTGATCCTGTTGGTGGTCGTCGGGGCTGTCGGGTGCCTCGCACTCGGCTGGTGGCAGTGGACACGGTTCGAAGCGGTGGGCGGAACGGGCCAGAATCTCGGGTACGCATTCCAGTGGCCGCTGTTCGCGGCGTTCCTCGTCTACGCCTACCGGCGCTTCGTGCAGCTCGAGGACGCCGAGCCGGCAGACACCACGGACGTCCCGGCCGCGCCCGCCGAACTGCGGGAAATCCCGGCCGACGTCTTGCCCCCGCGCCCCGCGGCGGCCGAGGACGACGATCCGGACGACCTCGAGAGCCTGCAGATTTCGCAGTACAACCAGTACCTCGCCGAGCTGTCCGCTCGCGAGACCGATAGGAGCACCACGTGAGCACGGGCCAAGACGAGACGACTGCCGATTCGGTCGCAGATACCGCGAAGCAGAAGAAGATCGCCCCCGCGCTCCTGCGCTACCGCGTCCTCGCCTACGCCACCGGTGTGTGGCTGCTGGTCCTCACCGCAGAGATGGTCGCCAAGTACATCTTCAAGGTCGACAACCTGCCCACCTGGATCGCGGTGGTTCACGGCTGGGTGTACTTCGTCTACCTGCTGGTGACGCTCGACCTGGCGGTCAAGGTGCGCTGGCCCGCGGGCCGGACGGTCGGCACACTCCTCGCGGGCACAATCCCGTTCCTGTCGTTCTATGTGGAGCATCAGCGGACCAAGCAGGTCCGCCGCGACTTCGCACTCTGATCGAACCGCTCGGGTCCGTCACATGACGACCGGCTGACCGGTGTGCAAGTGCAGCGTAGCGAGTGTCAGCGTCCGGTGAGCGCCGCCAGGGCGGGGACGAGTTGGACGAGCGCCCGCCCTCGATGCGAGGACGCGTCCTTCTCCTCGGGTGAGAGCTCGGCGGCGGATCGGGTGTCCCCTTCGGGCACGAATACCGGGTCGTAGCCGAATCCGCCGTCGCCGACGGGTTCCTGGGCGACGCTGCCCCGCCATTCGCCCCGGACCACCGTTTCCCCGCCGCCGGGTAGCACGAGCGCGCACGCCGAGACGAACGCCGCTCCCCTGCGGTCTTCGGGCACGTCGGCGAGCTGGGCCAGGACCAGTGCCGTGTTCGCGGGATCGTTGCCGTGCGTGCCCGACCACCGGGCGGACAGGATTCCGGGCATACCGTTCAGCGCGTCCACCTCGATTCCGGAATCGTCT
Source organism: Rhodococcus sp. NPDC057014 (assembly GCF_042673295.1). NCBI lineage: Bacteria > Bacillati > Actinomycetota > Actinomycetes > Mycobacteriales > Nocardiaceae > Rhodococcus > Rhodococcus sp. NPDC057014. The sequence continues at coordinate 41,648 of NZ_JBHUSF010000027.1, read as the reverse complement.
GCGACGCAGGGCAATCCGGTGGCGGCGGCGCCGTCGCGCGCTTTCGCCAGGGCGTTCTCCTCGAACGTCGCACCGGTTTCGGGGGCCTCGGGGTACTCGGGCACGGCGTCGAGCCCCACCAGTTCGATCCCGTCGACACCGGCCGCCGCGAGCACGCGATGCAGCTCCCGGAGCTTCTTCGCGTTGCGGCTGGCCACCAGCACCCGTGTGGTTTCCGGCACCGGTCTAACTCCCGAACTTCTTCTTCGACGTCTCCGGGACCTTCGGCTCGGGAAGCTCACCGGGGTAGGGCAGTTCGAGTGCCGCCTTCTGGATCTCGAACAACTGCTCGCAGCCTGCGAGTGCGGAATCCAGCAGTTTGTCGAGCGTGCTCCGCGGGAACGTCGCGCCTTCACCGGTGCCCTGGATTTCGACGAGAGTACCGGTGTCGGTGGCCACCACGTTCATGTCGACCTCGGCGCGCGAGTCCTCCTCGTACGGCAGGTCGAGGCGCACACGGCCGTCGACGACGCCCACGCTGACCGCGGCAATGCCGCAGGAGATGGGCTGAGGGTCGGCGAGGCGGCCGGCGGCACGGAGGTAGGTCACCGCGTCGACGAGGGCCACGTAGGCGCCGGTGATGGCGGCGGTGCGGGTTCCGCCGTCGGCCTGCAGGACGTCGCAGTCGAGGGCGATGGTGTTCTCACCGATGGCGGCGAGATCGATGCACGCGCGGAGGGAGCGTCCGACGAGACGGCTGATCTCCTGGGTGCGTCCCCCGACCTTGCCCTTGACGGACTCTCGACCGCTGCGGGTGTGGGTGGCGGCGGGCAGCATGGCGTATTCGGCGGTCAGCCATCCGAGCCCGGATCCCTGACGCCAGCGGGGAACGCCGTCCTCGACGCTGGCGGTGCACATCACCCGGGTGTTTCCGAATTCCACCAGCACCGATCCCGCGGGATGAGTGGTGAAGCCTCGGGTGATCTTGACCTCGCGGAGTTCGTCGTCCGCCCTGCCGTCTTCTCGTGTGGTCACAGCGGAGAGCCTAGTCGTCTCCCGGTGGGGCGCGGACACGGCGTCAGACGGTGTAGACGCCGCCCGCGGACACTGCGTGCACTGGACCGGAGAATTCGGCCTTGGCCTCGGCGATGACGTCCTCGCGGGACGTCCACGGCGGAATGTGGGTGAGCAGCAGTTCGGCGACACCGGCGCGGTGTGCGACCTGGCCGGCCTCGGTGCCCGAGAGGTGGATTCCTTCGGGCCGGTCCGGGCTGTGTGTCCACGACGCCTCCGCCAGCAGCACATCGGCGTCGCGGGCGAGTTCGATCACTTCCTCGCACATCCCGGTGTCGCCGGTGTAGACGAGGGTCCGTCCGGCGCCGTTGGTCAAGCGGAACCCGTAGGCCTCGGGCGGGTGGTTGACCCGCCGCGCCGTGATCGTGAGATCGCCGATCGTGACCGGTTCGCCGTCGGCCCAGTGGTGCAGATCGATCGTGTCGGAGATGTCGTCGATGTCGCCGCCGCACTCGGCGGACGCGACGCCGATCCGGCGGGCGGTGTCGGACGGGCCGTAGACGAGGGCGCGTCCCTTCGGCGGGTTCGGATGATAGCGACGCCAGACGAGGAGTCCGGGGAGGTCCAGGCAGTGGTCCGCGTGCAGATGGCTGAGGAGAACGGACACCTCGCCGGGATCGGCGAACCGCTGGAGCGCACCGAGGACACCGGGTCCGAAGTCGAGTACGAGCGGCGGTGTGTCCGGCGCGGTCAACAGATAACCCGATGCAGGTGAGTCTGGTCCGGAGACGCTCCCTGAACATCCCAGGACGGTAATGCGCATACCCGCCATGCTGCCACGACGACCCGTTTCGGAAAAAGCTTCCGACGGAATTGGCGCGTCGACCTCACAACCGATGGGGAAATGTGACCTGACCATGCTGATCGACCGTGGATCCGGCCCCGTTACCGTTCCCAGGCCTCTTCGAGGACCTGGACCTGTGGGTCGTAGGTTCCGGTGGACAGATACTTCCATCCGCCGTCGGCGACCACGAAGGCGATGTCGGCGCGATGCCCCGCCTCGACTGCGGACCACGCCACGTCGAGTGCGGCATGGAGATTGGCGCCGGTGGACGTGCCTGCGAAGATTCCCTCGACGTCGATCAACTCGCGGGTGCGCTGGATCGCCTCGGCGTGACGCACCCGGAATCGGCGGGTGAGCACCGACTCGTCGTACAACTCCGGGACGAATCCCTCTTCGATGTTGCGGAGACCGCAGACCATCTCCCCGAAGCGCGGTTCCGCGGCCACGATCTCGACTCCGTCGACGTGTTCGCGGAGGAACCGGCCCGTCCCCATCAGGGTTCCGGTGGTGCCGAGCCCCGCCACGAAATGGGTGATCTCGGGCAGGTCCCGCAGGATCTCCGGGCCCGTCGTCTCGTAGTGCGCCATCGCGTTGGCCGGGTTGCCGTACTGGTAGAGCAGTACCCAGTCCGGATTTTCGTCCGACAGGCGCATCGCGACGGCGACCGCCTCGTTGGAACCACCGGCGGCCGGGGAATCGATGATCCGGGCGCCGAACATCGTCAGGAGCTGGCGACGTTCCATCGACGTGTTCTCGGGCATCACGCAGATCAGCTGGTAGCCCTTCAATTTGGCGGCCATGGCCAGGGAGATGCCGGTGTTTCCGCTGGTCGATTCGAGGATCGTCGACCCCGGGGTCAGTCGGCCGTCCCGTTCGGCCTGCTCGATCATCCGCAGCGCCGGGCGATCCTTGATCGAACCGGTGGGGTTGTGATCTTCGAGCTTGGCCCACAACCGCACCGGATTGCTGCCGTTCCAGCGCGGCGACAGCCGGGGCAGGCCGACGAGTGGAGTGTTCCCGAGAGTGTCGATGTACGAATCGAACCTTGCCACGTCAGCGATCAGCCTTCCGTGACTACACGGCGTACGAACGGACACTCGCTGTCGACGTCGGGGGTCGAATCTGTGACAGCCATGATCAACTCCTGAGGGTGCGGTGGGGTGCGGCGACGGAGGTCCGCCGCTGGGGACGCGCCCGGACATCGGCGACACGGCGTGTGCGCGAATCCGCGAGCTCGACCCCCTCGACCGGCTCTCCGTGACGACACTGTCGATGGCCTGAACTACGCAGTTGTGGTGTGCCCGGATCTCGCGAGGAGCCTACCAGCAGGGCATACGCTCGGCCGCCGGAAGCGGCGTACACGCCGGTCGACTACCTGTTCGCCGCGGCGGGCCACTCATCCGAACGAGTGCGGCCCTACCGCTTTCCGGGCGCGCTGCTTCCTGGCGTCGGCGGAGAGCAGCCACGCGGCGAGGACACCGCCGACGGCGCCGAACAGATGCCCCTGCCAGGACACACCGGGCGCGCTCGGCAGCACACCCCACAGCAGACTGCCGTACACGACGAACACCACCACGCCGACGAGGATCTGGCCGAGGTTGCGGGCGAAGACTCCCCGGACCAGAAGGTAGGCGAGCCAGCCGAAGATCAGGACGGAAGCGCCGATGTGGTTGGAATAGGATCCGCCGGTCAACCAGGTGCCCAGACCTCCGACCACCCAGACGATCCCGGTGGCGGCGAGGCCGCGGGCGATGCCCGACAGCAGCACGAGGAACCCGAGGACCAGCAGCGGGACCGTGTTCGCGAACAGGTGCGCCCAGTCGTCGTGGAGGACCGGGGCGAACAGAATTCCCCACAGCCCGTCGATCGTGCGCGGCTGGACGCCGTTGTCTTCGAGTCGCTCGTCGGACGCCACGTCGGCGACCTCGATGACGTACAGCAACATCGTGAACGCGCCGACGACGATCGCGGACTGCAACCACAGCGGCTTCGACGTGCGCGCGGGTGCCGGCGACGCGCCACCCCTCGGCGCCGGCGAGCCGAATCGGGAGGAGTCGAACGGCGAAGTCATGATCCGCACACCCTTGTCGTCATGCCCACAGCTGCCCTTCCAGTGCTTCTTCCGCTTCTTCGACCGTACCGCCGTAGGCACCGGTCGACAGATATTTCCATCCGCCGTCGGCGACGATGAACGCGATGTCGGCGGCGCGCTCGGCCTTGACCGCTTTGCGCGCGACCCCCAGCGCGGCGTGGAGAATCGCGCCGGTGGAGATGCCCGCGAAGATGCCTTCGTTGTCGATCAGTTGCCGGGTGCGGCGGACGGCGTCGGCGGGACCGACGGAGAACCGCGAGGTGAGGACGGATTCGTCGTACAGTTCGGGAACGAAGCCCTCGTCGATGTTGCGGAGGCCGTACACGAGTTCCCCGTAGCGGGGTTCCGCCGCGACGATCTCGATGCCGTCGACGTGTTCGCGGAGGTAGCGACCCACGCCCATCAGGGTTCCGGTGGTGCCGAGGCCGGCCACGAAGTGGGTGATCTCGGGCAGGTCCCGCAGGATCTCCGGCCCCGTCGTCTCGTAGTGCGCCAGCGCGTTCGCGGGATTGCCGTACTGGTACAGCATCACCCAGTCGGGATGGTCCGCGGACAGCTCCTTGGCCACGGCCACAGCCTGATTCGAGCCGCCGCGCGCCGGTGAGTCGATGATCTCGGCGCCGAACATCGTCAGCAGTTGCCTGCGTTCGACGGACGTGTTCTCGGGCATCACGCAGATGAGGTGGTAGCCCTTGAGTTTCGCGGCCATCGCCAGAGAGATGCCGGTGTTGCCGCTGGTCGGTTCGAGGATCGTGGCGCCGGGTGTCAGGGTGCCGTCGTTCTCGGCCTGTTCGATCATGCGGAGGGCGGGCCGGTCCTTCACCGAACCGGTGGGATTGCGGTCCTCGAGTTTCGCCCACAGACGGACCGGTGAGGTGCCGGTCCAGCTCGGCGACAGCCGCGGCAGCCCGACGAGGGGTGTGTCGCCGAGGGTATCGATGAGCGAATCGAACCGCGCCACGGCCGCGATCAGCCTCCGGCGACGGCGGGCAGGATCGTCACGGAATCCCCGTCGGCCACCTCCGTGTCGAGTCCGCCCGAGAATCGGACGTCCTCGTCGTTGACGTACACGTTGACGAACCGGTGCAGGCGGCCGCCGTCGATCAGGCGGTCCTTGATGCCACCGTAATTGCCCTCGAGATCGTCGATGACGGCCGAAAGCGTGGGACCTGTTGCCTCCACTCGCTTTTCGCCGCCGGTGTGGGAACGCAGGATGGTGGGGATCGAAACTGTGACAGCCATGGTCGGCTCCTCGGGATGTGGGTGTCTTCCTGCCGCGGGACCGTCGCGAGGGACGGCGTCGTCACTTGTCGGGGACGTCCGCCACCGAGGTGTGGGCGAACTTGTAACTCTGCACCACGTCGACGGGTTCCTCGGTGACGACGCCGTCGACGATGCGGTAGCTGCGCAGTTCGTGGGCGTCGGGGTCGCGGGTGGAGATGAGCACGTAGTGGGCGTCCGGTTCGGATGCGAAGGAGATGTCGGTCCGGCTGGGATACGCCTCGGTGGCGGTGTGCGAGTGATAGATCACGACGGGCACCTCGTCGGCGTCGTCCATCGCCCGCCACACCTTCAACTGCTCACCGGAGTCGAATCGGTAGAACGTCGGCGAACGTTCAGCGTTGATCATCGGGATGTGCCGTTCGGGGCGGTCGGAGCCCTCGGGCCCGGCGATGACCCCGCACGCTTCGTCCGGGTGGTCGGCCCGCGCGTGCGCGACCATCGCCTCGACGAAGTCCGATCGAATCACCAGCACGTCATCCACCTCCGTGAGCGCCATCCTAGGTGCGGACCGTCGACTCGGCCACCGAACAGACCGCGTCAGGAACGCAGTGCCGAGGGGAACAGCTCGCGGTACGTGGGAATTCCCGCGACCGGAGTGGCGCTGAGGACGGCGTCGACGATGGCCTTCTCGACCACTTCGGCGGCCGCCGTGCAGACGGCGTCGACGACGGGCAGATCGGGTGGGAACGCGTCGGGCACGCCGGCCGGGTGGTGCACCGGGTGGATGCCGGTGGCGAGCGCGAAGATCGTGTCGCCGTCGAGCGGCGAATGCGCGGGCCGGATCGCGCGGGCGAGCCCGTCGTGTCCGGCCACGGCGACGCGGCGCATCGCTGCCTTGCCGAGGGCGGCGTCGGTCGCGACGACCCCGATGGTCGTGTTGAGAACGGTGCTCTTGGCCATCAGTTCGCGTGCCGCCGACACCTCGGCGGCGACCGGCGGCCGGAGCCCGAACGCGGCTGCGCCCACGGTGGCGACGCCCCACGGCAGTCCGGTCGCCGGATCGAACACGGTTCCGACGGGATTGGCCACCATCAGCGCGGACACGGTGATGCCCTTCGCCGGACCGTCCGTGATGACGACGCTCGCCGTTCCGACCCCGCCCTTGATCGCCCCCGCGCGCGCCCCGACCCCGGCGCCCACCGAACCGGAGAGCACCGTGTGCGACGCGGAATCTGCTGCCCGGTAACCGAATTCGGCGGTGGGACGAGTGCGCCAGTCGCCGACCGGCAGATCGAAGATCACGGCGGCGGGGACGATCGGGACCACCTGATCGGGCTCCCCCATACCGATTCCGTGACCGTGCTCCTCCAGCCACCGCATGACGCCGTCCGCGGCGGCGAGCCCATATGCGCTGCCGCCGGTGAGGACGATCGCGTGCACCTTCCGGACGCTGTGACTGGGGTCGAGGAGGTCGGTTTCGCGGGTGCCCGGCCCGCCGCCTCGGACGTCGACCGCACCGGTCGCGCCGTGTGGCGCGAGGACGACGGTGCATCCGGTGGCGGCACCGCTGCCGAGTGTGGCGGCCGGATCGAGTCGGTGGTGGTGCCCGACGCTCAGGCCGACCACATCGACGAGCGAATCGGTGCGGCCCGGCGTCGTGCCCGTCACGGTGCCAGTGCCTGAACGAGCGAGTCCTGCATCCAGGTCAGCCAGTGGTAGATGTCGAGATGCGGTGCGCGGGGATCATTCGGATCGAGTTCGTCGGGCGTGTCGGCGTCGATGCCCAGGTTGGTCCCCAGCGCCAGCCGGACGTCGTTGAGACCGCTGAGCCAGGCGTCGGCCTGTTCCGGTGTGAGCAGAACCTTGCCGCCGTTCTCCGGGACGGTGTGAAGGATGACCGAGCCCGCGGCCAGCTTGGCGTCGATGATCTCCGGTTCGTGGAGTCCGCGCAGCGCACCGTTGACGTCGGCCTTCGACTCGGCGCGGATCTCGTCGTCGTCCGGCGCGTCCATGTCGGGGCGGTGGAAGTCGGGCAGCAGCCGGGCGAGGACTTCCTCGTCGGGTGCCGTCGTGTTGCCCGTCCGCATCCCGGTGAGCGCGGCGAGTTCGTCGGCCGGCGCCGACGCCGCCCGCTCCTCGAGGAGGCCGAGGACGGAGGCGACCAGCGATCGCAGCACCGTCGCCTCGTGCTCGTCCATCTCCGAGCGCAGCTTCATGCCCCCGAGCGAGTTCTTCCTGCTCCACATCCGCACGTCGTGTACCGAGTTCCTTACTGTCCGAACGGAAAGTTAGCTGCTGTCCCGCTGCATCGTGGCCCACAGGCCCGCCGCGTGCAGCTTGCGTACATCGTTTTCGACCTTGTCGCGGGAGCCGCTCGACACCACGGCCTTCCCCTCGGAATGCACCTGCATCATCAATTCGGTCGCCTTCGCCTTGCTGTACCCGAAGAGCTTCTGGAAAATGTAGGTGACGTAGTGCATCAAATTCACCGGATCGTCCCACACGACGGTGACCCAGGGACGATCATTGGCTTCATCGACCTCGACGACCTCCGACTCTGCAGGGGTGACCTGCGGCGATGCCGGCATGGCATCCACGAATGGAGCTGTCGTCGAGCAATGAGCCATGACACAAGGGTACGACGCTCCTCCGCTGGGCGACACCGCGGCTTACAGTGGCCGGGTGTCCAGAGACAGCACCGCCTTGTTCACCGACCAGTACGAGTTGACGATGCTGTCGGCGGCCCTCGCCGACGGTTCCGCGCACCGTCGCTGCAGCTTCGAGGTGTTCGCCCGCCGCCTCCCGGACGGTCGCCGCTACGGCGTCGTCGCCGGCACGGCCCGCCTGGTCGCGGCGCTGTCGAACTTCCGCTTCGGCGAATCGGAACTCGAGATCGTCTCCCGTTTCCTCGACGCCACCACCGTCGCTTGGCTGCGTGACTATCGGTTCGGCGGCGACATCGACGGTTACCGAGAGGGCGACTTCTACTTTCCCGGCTCCCCGATCCTGTCCGTGCGCGGAACGTTCGCCGAGTGCGTGCTGCTCGAGACGCTGATCCTGTCGATCCTCAACCACGACAGCGCGATCGCGTCCGCCGCCGCACGTATGGTCAGCGCCGCGGACGGCCGCCCCATGATCGAAATGGGTTCACGGCGCACCCACGAGGAATCGGCGGTGGCAGCCTCGCGCGCCGCGTACCTGGCGGGTTTCACGGCCACGTCGAATCTGGAGGCGGTCCGCAGGCACGGTGTGCCCGGTGCGGGCACCAGCGCGCACGCGTTCACCCTGTTGCACACCACCCCGGACGGACCGGACGAGACGGCGGCGTTCCGCGCGCAGGTCGCGGCGCTCGGAGTCGGAACCACGCTCCTCGTCGACACGTACGACATCACCGCGGGCGTCGAGACGGCGGTCGAGGTCGCGGGCCCCGGACTCGGAGGTGTCCGGATCGACTCGGGCGATCTGGGTGTTCTCGCCCGGCAGGTGCGCGGGCAACTCGACGGCCTCGGGGCGACGGGGACGAAGATCGTGGTGTCCGGCGACCTCGACGAGTACGCCATCGCTGCGTTGCGGGCCGAACCGGTCGACGTCTACGGGGTCGGCACGTCCGTCGTCGTCGGATCGGGTGCGCCGACGGCGGGAATGGTCTACAAACTCGTCGAGGTGGACGGAATCCCCGTCGAGAAGCGGAGCAGCAACAAGGCGTCGCGGGGCGGAACCAAGAAGGCGGTGCGGTTCGCCCGCGACACCGGAACCCTGGTGGAGGAGGTCGTGTACCCGGCTCACTCCGACGCACCGGACGCGGCAGGCCTCGCGGCGACGGAACTGCTGGTCCCGCTGGTGCGGGGCGGTGAGACCGCCTGCGAGGCGACTACTCTGGAGGACAGCAGATCCCTCCTGGCGGCGGGCCTCGTCAGTCTGCCGTGGGAGGGCTTGAAGCTCTCCCACGGCGAGCCCGCGATCCCCGTGCGCTTCGCCGAACCCGAACCCAGGAGGGCACCGTGATCGACATCGGAGGCACCGACGTCCGGCGGGCACTGCTCGTGGTCGACGTTCAGAACGACTTCTGCGAGGGCGGCTCCCTCGCGGTCGAGGGTGGTTCCGCGGTCGCGGCGGCGATCAGCCGATTCCTGGCGGAGGCCGAGTACGACGCGGTCGCCGCCACCATCGACCACCACATCGATCCGGGCCGCCACTTCTCCGAAGAGCCGGATTACGTCGACACGTGGCCGGTGCACTGCAAATCGGGAACCCACGGCGCGGAGTTCCACCCGGACCTCGATCGCAGTGGCATCGAGTCGGTGTTCTCCAAGGGCGAGTACTCCGCGGCCTACTCGGGCTTCGAGGGCAGGAATTCCGACGGCGAGAGCCTGGAGAAATGGCTGCGTGCGGCCGGGGTCACCGAGGTCGACATCGTGGGCATCGCCACCGATCACTGCGTGGTCGCGACGGCACTCGACGCCGTGGCGGCCGGCTTCCCGACACGCGTGCTCCTCCCCCTCACCGCGGGCGTGGCTCCTACGACCGTCGAGGCCGCGATCACCGCGATGCGCGCCGCCGGGGTGCGCCTCGTGGGGCGCGACTCGGACGTTCCCTCGGACCGCGTGACGATTTCTGACGTAGGTGCCGAGTAACCTGCTCGGGTGCCTGAAAACCTCCCCAACGTCCCCGAGCTGTTGCGCACGGCGGTGCGGTCGCTGGGCGGTGCCGAGCGGTCCAACCAGCTGACCATGGCTTCCGCCGTCGCGCATTCGATCGACACCGGGGAGCATCTGGCCGTCCAGGCCGGAACGGGTACCGGTAAGTCGCTCGCCTACCTCGTGCCGAGCGTCCGGCACGCGGTGCAGAGCGGCAAGACGGTCATCGTCTCGACGGCGACCATCGCACTGCAGCGTCAGCTGATCGACCGCGACATGCCGCGGCTCGCGGACGCGCTCGAGGGTTCGCTCGGCCGCAGGCCGCACTTCGCGATCCTGAAGGGCCGCAACAATTATCTGTGCATGAACAAGATCCACACCGGGACCGCGGAGGAACCGCCGGCCGACGAGCTGTTCGATCCGTTCGCGGTGTCCCGGCTCGGCCGTGAGGTGCAGCGCCTCACCGAGTGGTCCTCGGACACCGAGACCGGCGACCGCGACGATCTGGCCCCCGGTGTCAGCGACAAGGCGTGGCGCCAGGTCAGCGTCACGGCCCGGGAGTGCCTCGGCAAGTCCCGCTGCCCGGTCGGCGAGGACTGCTTCGCGGAGCGGGCCCGCGCGGAGGCATCGCAGGTCGACGTCGTCGTCACCAACCACGCCCTGCTCGCCATCGACGCCATCACCGGGATCGCGATCCTTCCCGAACACGACGTCGTGGTCATCGACGAGGCGCACGAACTGGTCGACCGCGTCACCAATGTCGCCACCGCGGAGTTGGCCGCGTCGACGATCAGTGCCGCGGCCAGGCGCTGCGCGAAGCTCGTCGAGGAGCAGGACGCCGATCGCCTCGAGGCGGCGGGTGAGGGCTGGGCGGCGCTGCTCGAGGAGTTGCGGCCCGAGCGGTGGGAGGCGTTGCCGCCCGGCGCGGCGCCCGCGCTCGCCGCCGTCCGCGACGCCGCCTGGGCGCTGCGCACGGCCATCGGCCCGTCCCGTCCCGGCATGGCGTTGAGCGACCCGGAGGCGGCCGCCGCCCGCAACACCGCGCTCGCGTCGGTCGAGGAGGTTCACGACAGCGCCGTCCGCGTTCTCAGCGCCTTCGACGAGCCGGATCCGGCGAAGCGTCACGACGTGGTGTGGCTGGCCGCCGACGACAACCGTGGTTCGATCCGCCGGGTGGTGCGGATGGCACCGCTGTCGGTCGGCGGGCTGCTGCGTTCCCGGCTGTTCGCGGAATCGACGGTGGTCCTCACGTCCGCCACCCTGACGGTCGGCGGGTCCTTCGACGGCCTCGCCGTCAACTGGGGACTTCCCGCCGAGTCGTCCGTCGTGATCGATCCGGCGACGGCCACCGGGTCCGAGGCGCCGTCCGATGCGGGCACGCTCAAATGGAACGCCCTCGACGTCGGGTCGCCGTTCGACCACGCCCGCGCCGGGATCATCTACATCGCGAAGCAACTGCCGCCGCCGGGCCGGGACGGCCTGTCCCCCGCGTATCTCGACGAGATCGCCGAACTCGTCGAGGCCGCCGGTGGGCGGACGCTGGGATTGTTCTCGTCGATGCGGGCGGCGAAGGCCGCGTCGGAGGCGATGCGCGACCGGCTCGAAACCCCGATCCTGTGCCAGGGCGACGACTCGACGGGCGCCCTCGTCCGGGCGTTCGCCGGTGACGAGCCGACGTCGCTGTTCGGCACGTTGTCGCTGTGGCAGGGCGTCGACGTGCCGGGTCCGTCCCTGAGCCTGGTGATCCTCGACCGCATCCCGTTCCCCCGCCCCGACGACCCGTTGCTGGTCGCCCGGCAGAAGGCGGTGGAGTCGCGCGGCGGCAACGGGTTCCTTTCCGTCGCAGCCAATCACGCGGCGCTGCTGCTCGCGCAGGGTGTCGGACGCCTGCTGCGGAGCGTCGACGACAAGGGTGTGGTGGCGGTTCTCGATCCGCGGCTCGCCACCGCCCGCTATGCCGGGTATCTGCGGGCATCGCTGCCGCCGTTCTGGGAGACGTCGGATCCTGAGGTCGTGCGCAAGGCACTGGGACGGATCCGCGACTCACGCCCCTGAAACGCTGTTCCGCACTGAGTCGGACACCGGATCGGTGCGCACCTATGCTCGACCGATGGACCTTGCGATCTCAGTCCGCGGACTCACCAAGAAGTTCGGTGAAGTGCTCGCCCTCGACGGCCTCGACCTGGAGGTGAAGTCGGGCGAGGTGCACGGGTTCCTCGGGCCCAACGGCGCGGGCAAGTCCACGACCATCCGGGTGCTCCTCGGTCTGCTGCGCGCCGACGGGGGTTCGGCGTCCGTTCTCGGTGCCGATCCGTGGCGTGATTCCGTGCCCGTGCATCGGCGGCTCGCCTATGTGCCGGGCGAAGTGAACCTGTGGCCCAACCTGTCCGGCGGCGAGGCGATCGACCTTCTCGGGCGACTGCGAGGCGGACTCGATCCGGTCCGGCGCGCGTCGCTGATCGAGCGGTTCGAACTCGACCCCACCCGGAAGGGCCGCACCTATTCGAAAGGCAACCGGCAGAAGGTCGCGCTCGTGGCCGCGCTCGCCGCCGACACCGAACTCCTCATCCTCGACGAACCGACGTCGGGCCTGGACCCGTTGATGGAGGCGGTGTTTCAGGAATGCATCACCGAATTCGCGCGCGGCGGGCGCACGGTGCTGCTGTCGAGTCACATCCTCGCCGAGGTGGATGCGCTGTGCCACGCCGTGACCATCATCCGGGCGGGGAGGACGGTGCAGGCGGGAACGCTGTCCGAGCTGCGGCATCTCACCCGGACCACGGTGACGGCGACCACCCGGATCAAGCCCAATCCGATCGGGAACGTACCCGGTGTGCACAACCTGCAGAAGGGTGAGGACGCGAACACGGTGACATTCGACGTCGATTCCGATCAGATCGACCCGGTCATGACCACATTGACGGGGCTGGGCATCGTCTCGATCACCGCCAACCCGCCGACCCTGGAGGACTTGTTCCTCCGCGAGTACCGCGACGAGGTCGAGGCGCTCGGGATCGGACGGCCGCAGTGAGTCAGTTGAGCGGAACCGGTGCGCTCGCCGAACTGGCAGTGCGCACCGACCGGGTCCGGATTCCGGTGTGGACGGTCGCGGTGGCGGGCCTCACCGTCCTGCTCGCGTCGAGTTACTCCACCATTTACCCGACCGCCGAATCCCGGCAGGCCCGTGCCGAACTCATCTCGTCCCCGGCCGCCACCGCCCTTGCCGGGCCGGGCTACGGCCTGGACGACTACACGCTGGGTGCGATGGTCGCGAACGAGATCGCCGGCATGACGATGGTGGCCGTGGCGATCATGTCGGTGCTGCTGGTGACGCGGCATCTGCGGACCGAGGAGGAGACCGGGCGTGCAGAGTTGGTACGCGCCGGCGTCGTCGGGAGGTACGCGGGAATCACGGCGGGACTGATCTCGGCGGCCCTCGCCACTGTGTTCGTCGCGCTGCTGCTCGTCATCGGGTTGCTCGCCGTGGGTCTGCCTCCGGTGGGTTCGCTGAACATGTCGGCGGGTGTGCTGGTCGTGGGTCTGGTGTTCACGGCGCTGTCGGCGCTGGCGTCGCAGCTCACCGAACACGCCCGCGCGGCAAGCGGTGCCGGAATCTGCGCGGTCGTCGTCGCGTACCTGCTTCGGGCGGTGGGCGATGTGCAGCAGGGACGCAGCGGGAGCCTGCTGACGTGGGTGTCGCCGATCGGCTGGTCGCAGGCCACCCGCGCGTACGTCGACGAACGCTGGTGGCCGCTGTTGATCGGCGTCGTCGCGGCGGCACTGACCGTCGTGTGCGCGTATGCGGCCATCGGTCGCCGGGACGTCGGGGCGGGACTCCTCCCGCCGCGGGGCGGGCGCGCCGAGGCGTCCCCCCACCTGACCGGAGTCACCGCGCTCGCGGCGCGTCAGCAGCGCGGCCAGATCCTCGCCTGGGGTGTCGGCGTGTTCGCGCTGTCGCTGCCCATCGGTTCCCTCGGCAGGCAGATCAGCGATTTCATCGAACAGGATCCCGATCTCGCACAGCTGCTGCCGGGTGGCGCCGCGGCGGCCGCCGACGGTGCGTTCGCCCTGTATCTGGTGTTCCTGGCGGTGATGGCCGCGATGTACGCCGTCGGTGCCGTCGTGTCGATCCGCTCGGAGGAATCGGCGGGTCGCGCCGAGGAGGCCCTGGCCACCCCCGTGTCGCGGGCGCGGTGGCTCGGTGGCCAACTGGTCGTGATCGCGGGTGCCGCCGGCGCGATCGCGGTGGCCGCGGGAATCGGAATGGGGATCACCGCGGCCTTCACGCTGTCCGACGCGGGCGCGCTCGGGCGGTTGACCGGCGCGGCCCTGAACACCGTCCCGGCGGTGCTCGTGATCGTCGGGGTGTGCGCGGCCGTGTACGGCCTGATCCCTCGCGCGCTGCCCGCACTGTGGGCGTTCGTGGGCTACGTTCTCGTCGCCGGAATGTTCGGGGAGGTCCTCCCGGACTGGTTCGGGATTCTCTCCCCCTTCCACTACACGCCGGCGCTGCCCGCCGAAGGCTTCGCGGCCGCTCCCCTCGTCGTCCTGCTGCTGCTGGCGGCGGCCCTGTTCCTCGCCGCCGTCGCCGGCTTCCGGCGCCGGGACGTCGGCCCGTGAACCGTGCCGGGACGAACCCGGGCCGGCTCGGTGGTGCCGGTCAGGGGTTCGGCACCGTCACCAGGCCCAGTTCCGACGGATCGACGAGCAGATCGTGGTGCGGGAGCACCCGCACCGTGTACCCGACCGAGCCGGACAGCGGCAGGGCCAGGTCGGCGACGAACAACTCCCCCGATTCGTCCGACGCCGAGTGCGTCATCGGGACCGTGACGAGGTCGGTGAGCTCCTCGTCCGGTCCGGCCTTGCCGATCACGGCCTGCACGGTGACGTCGTCGACGGACAGTTCACCGAGGCGGATACGGGCACGCAGTACCAGATTCGCTCCGATCTCGGGAGTGTCGGGCAGCCCCGCGCCGTCGACCTGCAGCACCGTCACCGCAGGCCACGCGGCCTCGACGCGTCGACGGAACGCGGCAAGTTCGCGGGCGCCGGCGAAGTTCTCCGCCACCACCGTCCGGGCCGATGCGGCGGCCGGCGCGTAGTACTGGACGGCGTAGTCACGCACCATCCGCGACGCCAGCACCTTGGGCCCGAGGTGCTGCAGCGTGTGACGCACCATCTCCACCCAGCGCACCGGCAGTCCGTCCGCGCGGTCGTAGAACCTCGGCAGGACGGCGCGCTCGAGCAGTTCGTACAGTGCGCTGGCCTCGAGGTCGTCGCGCCGGGTCTCGTCGACGACGCCGTCCGCGGTCGGGATGGCCCAGCCGTTCTCGCCGTCGAACATCTCGTCCCACCAGCCGTCGCGGATCGACAGGTTCAGTCCGCCGTTGAGGGCCGACTTCATCCCCGACGTTCCGCACGCCTCGAGCGGGCGCAGCGGGTTGTTGAGCCACACGTCGCAACCCCAGTACAGGTACCGCGCCATCGACATGTCGTAGTCGGGGAGGAACGTGATGCGATGCCGAACGTCGGCCGCGTCGGCGAACCGCACGACCTGCTGGATGAGCGCCTTCCCGCCGTCGTCCGCGGGGTGGCTCTTCCCGGCGACCACGAGCTGTACCGGACGCTCCTCGTCGAGGAGCAGGGCCCGGAGCCGCTCGGGGTCGCGCAGCATCAGCGTCAGACGCTTGTAGGTGGGCACCCGCCGGGCGAAGCCGACGGTGAGCACGTTCGGGTCGAACACCTCGTTCGTCCAGCCGAGTTCCGCGGACGTCGCGCCGCGTTCGATCCAGGACGCCCGGACCCGCCTGCGGACCTCCTCGACGAGTTTCCCGCGCAGCGCATTGCGGGTCGCCCACAGCTCCTCGGCGGACAGGTCCTGCAGCCGCTCCCAGCCGCGGGCCTCCTCCACCAGTTCGGGGCCGAGGATGCGGGTGGCGAGATCGATCCACTCCGGCGCGGCCCAGGTGGGCGCGTGGACACCGTTGGTGACCGAGCCGATCGGCACCTCTCCGGCGTCGAAGCCCTGCCACAGCGGCTGGAACATCTCCCGGCTGACGATGCCGTGCAGCTGGGACACGCCGTTCGCTCGCTGCCCGAGACGCAGGCCCATGTGGGCCATGTTGAACACGGACGGATCCGGTTCGCGGCCGAGTCCGAGGATCCGGTCGATCGTCAGCCCCGGCAGCAGGGACGATTCGTTCGCGCCGTTGTCGCCGCCGAAGTAGTGCCGCACGAGGTCGGCGGGGAACCGGTCGATACCCGCGGGAACGGGGGTGTGGGTCGTGAAGACGGTGCCGGCGCGGACCGCGGCCAGCGCCTCGTCGAAGTCGAGCCCGCCGGTGGTGACCAGTTCGCGGATCCGCTCGATGCCGAGGAACCCGGCGTGCCCTTCGTTCATGTGGAAGACGGCGGGATCGGGCAGGCCGTACGCGTGGGTGTAGGCGCGCACCGCGCGGACGCCGCCGATGCCGGCGAGGATCTCCTGTTTGATGCGGTGGTCCTGGTCGCCGCCGTACAGGCGGTCGGTGACGCCCCGCATCTCGGCGTCGTTCTCCGCGATGTCGGAGTCGAGCAGCAGCAGTGGGACGCGCCCCACCTGGGCGATCCACACGCGGGCGCGCAGCACCCGGCCGCCGGGCACCGCGACGTGCACGAGGACGGGCGCCCCGTCGGACGACTGCGGCCCGGACTCGGTGAGCAGGCGCAATGGCAGGCCCTGCGGGTCGTGCGGCGGGTAGTGCTCGGCCTGCCAACCGTCCGCGGTCAGCGACTGCCGGAAGTATCCCGAGCGGTACAGCAACCCGACACCGATCAGCGGCAGACCCAGATCGGATGCCGCCTTCAGGTGATCGCCCGCGAGAATCCCGAGGCCGCCGGAGTAGTTGGGCAGCACTTCGCTGACCCCGAACTCCATTGAGAAATATGCGATCCCGCCGTCCAGCGACACTCCCTTGGCCTGCTGGTTCTGATACCAGCGGGGCCGGGACAGGTAGTCGTCGAGGTCGGCGGACGCGGCGTCGAGCCGGGCCAGGAACGCGACGTCCTCGGCCAGTTCGTCCAGGCGGGCGGGATCGACCTCGCCGAGCATCCGGACCGGGTCGAACTGCACCTGCCGCCACAGGTCCTCGTCCAGCAATCCGAACAGTTCCTGCGTGGCCGGATGCCACGACCAGCGAAGATTGGTGGACAGCGGACCGAGGGCTGCGAGCCGCTCCGGAAGGTGGGCTCGGACAGTGAACCGACGCAAGGCTTTCACCTCGCGAACGATAACGCACTGCGGGCGTCGTCGCGCCGTGTCGGGCCGGGTGGGCGTCGGATCTCCAATACGGACAGGAACCGGTCGACTCCATTACGGTTGAACGGGCGGCCCAGCCCACGAGCCGCCGGCAACTTCCGGCTATGGAACGGAGCCCAGTGTGACAGGTCGACTCGGAATCGACGACGTGGAACCGAACGTCGGGTGCGGCCGCTTTCCCGCCAAGGCCGTTGTGGGTGAGGTGTTTCCCGTCCGGGCAACCGTGTGGCGCGAAGGTCACGACGCCGTGGCCGCCACGCTTGCGGTGCGGGGGCCGCGCAGCGCTTCTTCGGGCGGTTCGGCGACGTTCCGGATTCCCATGACCAGCGGTCCGGTGCCCGACACCGTCGACGGCTCCTTCACGCCGACCGGCGAGGGTCTGTGGACGTTCCGTATCGAGGCCTGGAGCGACCCGGTCACCACGTGGAGGCACGCGGTCGAGGCGAAGCTGGCGGTGGGACAGGGTCCGGCCGAACTGGCCAACGACCTCGAGATCGGGGCGCGGTTGTTCGAGCGGGCCGCGAAGGGCGTCCCCCGCGCGGACCGCTCACGGCTGACCGGGGTCGCGGCGTCGCTGCGTTCCGACCGTCACCTCTCCGAGCGGGTGGCTCCGGCGTTCGGATCGGACGTGACCGAACTGCTGCGCGCGCATCCGCTGCGCGAACTGGTCACGAAGAGCGAGGCGCACACCGTGCTCGTCGACCGCACGCGGGCGCTGTTCGGGTCGTGGTACGAGTTCTTCCCGCGCTCCACCGGCGGCCGGGACGAGAACGGCAAGCCCCGGCACGGCACGTTCGCGACGTCCGCGGCGGCGCTTCCCCGGATCGCGTCGATGGGTTTCGACGTGGTGTACCTGCCGCCCATCCACCCGGTGGGAAAGATCAACCGGAAGGGCCCCAACAACACGCTGACCCCGGGCCCGGAGGACGTCGGGTCGCCGTGGGCGATCGGCTCGGACGAGGGTGGCCACGACGCGATTCATCCCGAACTCGGGACGATGCGCGATTTCACGGCGTTCATCGCCGCCGCCCGGAAGCTGAACCTGGAGGTGGCGATCGACCTGGCCCTGCAGGCCGCACCGGACCATCCGTGGGCGAAGAAGCACCCGGAATGGTTCACCGTCCTCCCCGACGGCACCATCGCCTACGCCGAGAACCCGCCGAAGAAGTATCAGGACATCTACCCGGTCAATTTCGACGACGACCGCGACGGCATCTACGCGGAGGTCCTGCGGGTCGTGCGCCACTGGGTTGCGGCGGGCGTCAAGATCTTCCGGGTCGACAACCCGCACACCAAACCGGCGGACTTCTGGGAGTGGCTGATCGCCGAGGTCAAGAAGTCGGATCCGGACGTCCTGTTCCTGTCCGAGGCGTTCACCCGGCCGGCGCGACTGTACGGTCTGGCCCGTCGCGGGTTCACGCAGTCGTACACGTATTTCACGTGGCGGACGGCCAAGTGGGAGTTGACGGAGTTCGGCAAGGAGATCGCCGCCAAGGCCGACGAGGCGCGCCCCAACCTCTTCGTCAACACTCCGGACATCCTGCACGAGAGCCTGCAGACCGGCGGTCCGGGAATGTTCGCGCTGCGCGCCGCACTGGCGGCGACCCTGTCGCCCACGTGGGGCGTGTACTCGGGTTACGAACTGTACGAACATGTTCCGGTGCGTCCGGGCAGTGAGGAGTACCTCGACTCGGAGAAGTACCAGCTGCGCCCCCGTGACTTCGAGGGAGCGGCCGCCCGCGGCGAGTCGCTGGAACCGTGGATCACCGCGCTCAACCGGATACGCAGGCAGCATCCGGCGCTGCAGCAGTTGCGCAACATCCATTTCCATCACGTCGACAACGACGCCCTGATCGCGTACTCCAAGTTCGACGCCACCACCGGCGACGCCGTGCTGACGGTGATCAACCTCAACCCGTACGGCGCCGAGCAGGGCAACGTGTGGCTGGACATGCCCGCGCTGGGCCGCGACTGGCACGACCACCTGACTGTGCTCGACGAGGTCACCGGGGAGCAGTATCACTGGGGGCAGACCAACTTCGTGCGCCTCGAACCGTGGCGGGCCGTGGCCCATATCCTGGCATTACCGTCGATTCCCTATCCGGCCAGAACGAAACTGGCCTACCGCGGAGGTACATAGTGACCGTCGAACCGCCTGTCGCCATCGCACCCGACGCCGCCGACCTCGACCTGCTGGCCCGGGGTGAGCACCACAACCCGCACTCGATCCTGGGCGCGCACCCGCATCCCGAGGGAACGGTGATCCGCGTGCTACGCCCCTACGCCGAGGCGGTCGACGCCGTCATCGGCGGGACGAGTTTCTCGCTGGAACACCTCGCGCACGGTGTGTGGGGCGCGCTGGTGCCGTACCGGGACCTGATGGACTACCGGCTGTCCACGACGTGGCCGGGGGGTCACAACGACGTCTCCGCCGACGGCTACCGATTCCTGCCCACGCTCGGCGAACTCGACCTGCACCTGTTCGGTGAGGGCAGGCACGAGCGGCTGTGGGAGATCCTCGGCGCGCACCGACGCCGCTACGACACCCCCGACGGCACCGTCACCGGCACGTCGTTCGCCGTGTGGGCTCCCAATGCCCGCGGGGTGAGCGTGATCGGTGATTTCGACGGGTGGAGTGGCCGGAACTTCCCGATGCGCGTGCTCGGGTCGACCGGGGTGTGGGAGTTGTTCGTCCCCGGAATCGAGGTCGGCGACCTGTACAAGTTCCGGGTGCACGGCCCCGACGGCAGTGTGCGCGACAAGGCCGACCCCATGGCCTTCGCGACGGAGGTCCCGCCCGCGACCGCGTCCCGGGTGTCGGTCAGCACGTACGAATGGAACGATGCCGAGTGGCTGGCGCAGCGGGCCGCCACCGAGCCCGCGCAGTCCCCGATGAGCGTGTACGAAGTGCACCTCGGTTCGTGGCGGCCCGGGCTGAACTACCGCGAGATGGCCGAGCAACTCGCCGCCCACGTCACGGAGACGGGGTTCACACACGTCGAACTGCTGCCGGTCGCCGAGCACCCGTTCGGCGGGTCCTGGGGATACCAGGTGACGTCGTACTACGCGCCCACGTCACGGTTCGGATCCCCCGACGACTTCCGGTGGTTCGTCGACCACCTGCACGCCGCGGGCATCGGCGTCATCGTCGACTGGGTGCCCGCCCACTTCCCCAAGGACGAGTGGGCGCTGGCCCGGTTCGACGGCACGCCGCTCTACGAGCACAGCGATCCCCAGCGCGGCGAGCAACTCGACTGGGGAACGTACGTGTTCGATTTCGGGCGGCGCGAGGTCCGCAACTTCCTCGTCGCCAACGCGCTGTTCTGGCTCGACGAGTTCCACGTGGACGGTCTGCGCGTCGACGCGGTCGCGTCGATGCTGTACCTCGACTATTCGCGGCCGGAGGGCGGCTGGACACCGAACATCCACGGCGGCCGGGAGAACCTGGAGGCGGTCGCGTTTCTGCAGGAGACCAATGCCACGGTCCACAAGCAGCACCGCGGGGTCGTCACCATCGCCGAGGAGTCGACGGCGTGGCCGGGTGTCACCCGCGCGACCAACGTCGGCGGTCTCGGTTTCAACATGAAATGGAACATGGGGTGGATGCACGACACCCTCGGGTTCCTGGCGCACGATCCCGTCCACCGCAGCTATCACCATCACGAGATCACGTTCTCCCTGATGTACGCGTGGAGCGAGAACTATCTGCTCCCCATCAGCCACGACGAGGTGGTGCACGGCAAGGGCACGCTGTGGACGCGGATGCCCGGCGACGACTGGTCGAAGGCCGCCGGCGTGCGGGCCCTGCTGGCGTACATGTGGTCGCATCCCGGCAAGCAACTGCTGTTCATGGGTCAGGAGTTCGGGCAGACCGCAGAGTGGTCCGAGGAACGCGGACTCGACTGGTATCAGCTCGACGACCCGTACACCGGCGGCTTCCACCGTGGTCTGCTCCGGCTCGTCCACGACCTCAACGCCACGTACCGCGAGCACCCGGCGTTGTGGACGCTCGACACCTCACCGGGCGGGTTCTCCTGGATCGACGCCAACGACACCGCGAACAACGTCCTGAGCTTCCTGCGTTACGGAACCGACGGGTCGATTCTGGCGTGCCTGTTCAATTTCTCGGGTTCCGCGCACGCGAATTATCGTGTGGGCTTGCCAGAACGGGGCGAATGGCGTGAAATTCTCAACACCGACGCCGAGGTCTACGCAGGGTCGGGTTGGGGAAATCTCGGTGCGGTGACGGCAACTTCGCAGCCGTGGCACGGCCGTCCCGCCTCGGCAGAGGTGGCACTGCCCGCGAACGGCGCGATCTGGATGAGTCTGGAGCGTTGATGAAGGCACGGCCTTGCTGATCCGACGTCGGCTGTGGGCTGCGAGCGTGGGTGTTCTGGCCGCGACCGCGGTCGTGCTGTCGGGGTGCGCGCGTTCGGTGGACGGTGAGGCCGCGTCCATCTACGACGATCCGTTCAAGGTGGCGGGGCTCGATGCCACGTCGGGTCCGAGCGGTGCCCGCAAGGGCGCACCCGACGCCGACCTCCCCGTCACCGGCACCGACGGCGGTGAGATCGACACGATGGCCGCCAACGCGGTGAGCGACATCGAGAGTTACTGGCGTACCGAGTTCCCGGCGCTGTTCCAGCGCACGTTCGAGCCGGTGGAGGAGCTGATCTCCTGGGATCCGCGGGATTCCGACGGCCCCCGGTTCTGCGGAGACAGCACCGAGGAACTCCTCAACGCCGGCTACTGCAGCACCGACCACACCATCGGCTGGGACCGGGCGCTGCTGCTGCCGGAGGTCGTGGAGAAGTTCGGCATCGTCGCCGCCGTCTTCGTGCTGGCGCACGAGTACGGGCACGCCGTCCAGACGAAGGCGGGAATCGCCGACGAGAACGTGGGCGGCGGCATCGTGCGGGAACAGCAGGCCGACTGTTTCGCGGGGGCGTTCATGCGGCACATCGCGGAGGACAAGGCACCCCATTTCACGCTGAACACGTCGGACGGGCTGAACAAGGTCCTGGCATCGGCGGTGGCGATCGGTGACACCGACCCCAACGATCCGGACAACGTGCACGGCTCGGCGTTCGAACGGGTCACCGCCACCCAGATCGGGTTCACCGACGGCCCGGCAGCCTGCACGCGCATCGACGAGAAGGAGATCGACTCGCGGCGCGCGGATCTGCCACAGCGGTTCGCCGACGACAGCGACGACGGCGAACTTCCCGTCACCGACGAGTCCGTCGAGGCGTTCTTCACGTCGTTCCAGCAGATCTTCGATCTCAGCGATCCGCCCACGCTGCAACTCGACGGCGCCGACCTCGACTGCGCGGACGCCGACGTGACGGAACCGGTGTCGTACTGCCCGGCAACCAACACGATCGGGGTCAGTGTCGACGCCCTCGCCGAACGCGGCACACCGGGGCGCCCGGGCCGTCGTGAACTGTTCCAGACCAAGCTCACCGGCGACTACAACGCGTACGTCCTGCTCGCCTCGCGGTACACCCTGGCGTTGCAACGGGACCGAGGCGACGATCTGCACTCACCGCAGACCGCGCTGCGGGCCGCCTGCCTGTCCGGCGTCGTCACCAGCGCGCTGAGCCCGGCCAGTCCGGCCACCCTGGAGGAGGGCAGCGTGTGGTTGTCCCCCGGCGACCTCGACGAGGCGGTTTCGGGGCTGCTCACCGACGGACTCGCCGCCAGTGACGTGAACGGGGAGACCGTGCCGAGCGGGTTCTCCCGGGTCGACGCCTTCCGCACCGGCGTGCTCGGAGGCGAGCAGGCCTGCGAGGGCCGGTACCGCTGACCGGTCGCCGGCTCAGGTCTCCCGATAGCCGAGGGCCGCGGAGATCCGCCCGGCGGCCCGGCAGACCACCGGCACGAGGCCGCGCATCCGCTCGTCGGGCATGTACGGACTGGTGGCCGACACACTGATCGCGCCGACGATCACGCACGACGCGTCCCGCACCGGGGCCGCGACGCAGCGGATTCCGGGTTCGTTGTCCTCGAGGTCCATGGCCGCCCCGATCCGCGCGTAGTCCTCCATCCGCTTGCGGAAGCCGGCCTGCCCGCCGTGTCCGCGCGCCGGTGGTCGCGGAGCCTGCGCGGCGTCGCTCTCGTACAGCGCATCCCAGCGCTCGGCCGAGTCGAGCAGCAGGGCCTTCCCGACCCCTGCGCGGGTCAGCGGCATGCGGTGACCGATGCGCGAGCGCATTTCGGCGCCGCGCGATCCGGGCAGCTTGTCCAGGTACAGCACCGAGCCACCGTCCTCGACCGCCAGGTGCACGGTGTCGTGCACGTGCGCCGACAGCTCCTCGAGGATCGGGCGCGCGACCACGGGCAGCGGGTTGCCGTGGAGGGCCTTGAAACCGAGTTCGATCAGCGTCGGGCCGAGGGTGTACCCGCGGCTGCCGCTGCGCAGATAGCCCTCGTGGACCAGCAACTGCACGAGCCGGTGCGCGGTGCTGCGCCCCAGCCCGGTGCGGTCGACGACCGCGCGGAGATCCTGCGCGCCGTCGGAGACGGCACGGATGACTGCGAGCCCACGGGCCAGCGTCTGGGTGCCGGGGGGAATGTCGTTCGTCGGTTCGGCCACACCCCACTGTCCCACATATAGGGACCATGTTCGTCATTATGGGATTCGAGTCCGATAGTAGTTCGCGTGATCCAGAACACCCCCGACACCTCACCACCGCGCCTGATCGCCCTCGACTGGGGCACGTCTTCGCAGCGCGCCTGGCTCCTCGGCGACGGCGGCCGCATTCTGGACGTTCGCAGACCCGACTTCGGACTGCTCGGCACCACCGGAGACGACCCGGAATCGCGCACCCGCGCCTACGAGGCCGCGTTCGACGAGGCCTGCGGCGACTGGATCGCGGCCGCCCCCGATCTCCCCGCGATCGCGTGCGGCATGGTGGGCAGCGCCCAGGGCTGGCGTGAGGCCGGCTACCTGACGACCCCGACCGATCTCACCATCGGCGCCGGCGACCTGACGACGGTCCCCCACCCTCGCGGAGTGCTGCACCTCGTGCCCGGACTGCGCGTCGCCTCCGCCGCCGACGGTTCTGTGCCCGGCGACGTGATGAGGGGCGAGGAGACGCAGATCATCGGGGCCCTGGGCATGCTCTCGGCCACCGACGGTCCGCTGACCATCGTGCTCCCCGGAACGCACAGCAAGTGGGCACGCGTCGAGGACCACAAGATCGTCGCGTTCGCCACGGCGATGTCCGGCGAGTTGTACGGCCTGGTGATGCAGCACGGCATCCTCGGCCGCACCGCAACCACCGGGGTGCGAGACGACGCCGCGTTCGGTCGCGGCCTCGAAACGGGAACGTCGGTGCCGTCGCGCGGATTGCCCGCGGAACTGTTCGGGGCACGGGCGCTCGTCCTCGACGGACTCCTCGATCCGGCGTCGCTTCCCGACTACGTCTCCGGCGTGATCATCGCCGACGAGGTCCGGCACCTCCTGCCCCTCCACGCCGCCGCCGGACACCGAATCCTGCTGTGCGGCAACGCCGACCTCTGCCGACGCTACGCGGCGGGACTGCACGTCCACGGCGTGGCCGCCGACATCGTCGCCGAGGAGGCGGCCGCGCAGGGTTTGTGGCGCGTGGCGATCGACGCGGGACTGCTCGACCCGGAACCATCCACGAATCCCGAGAAGGAGACCCTGTGAGTACCTCTGCCACCACGACGACCACCGGATTGATCGCCATTCTGCGTGGCATCACCCCGGAAGAGGTCGTCGCTGTCGGTTCCGCCCTCGTCGACGCCGGTTTCACGACCATCGAGGTCCCCCTGAACTCCCCGCAGCCGTTCGAGTCGATCGAGCGGTTGGCGACGGCCGTCGGCGACGTCTGCGTCGTGGGCGCCGGCACCGTCCTCACCGTCGACGACGTGATCCGCTCCGAGGCGGCCGGCTCCCGGATCATCGTCTCCCCCAACAGCGACGTCGAGGTCATCGGCGCTGCCGTCGCCCGGAACCTGCACCCGTACCCGGGAGCGGCCACCCCCACCGAGGCGTTCAGCGCGGTGGGTGCGGGCGCGCGCAGCATCAAACTGTTCCCCGCCGACTCGGTCGGGACAGCGGGGATGCGGGCGTGGCGGGCCGTCCTCCCCGCGGAGGTCGAACTGCTGCCCGTCGGCGGCGTCGACCGGACCAACCTCGCCGAGTGGGCCGCCGCAGGCGCGGGCGGCGCGGGACTCGGCACCTGCCTCTACCGGCCCGGCGACAGCGCCGGCATCGTCCGCGACCGCGCCCACACCTTGATGAACATCTGGTCGGCCGACGCCGCCTGAACCGACACCGACGACGACCGGGGCCACCACCACGGCCCCGCACAGGAGGACTCCATGAAGATCAAGTCACTCACCACGTACGCCGTGCCCCCACGGTGGCTGTTCCTGCGGATCGAGACGGACGACGGCGTGGTCGGCTGGGGTGAGCCGGTGCTCGAGGGCCGGGCGGCGTCCGTCGCCGCCGCGGTGGAGGAACTGTCGGACTACCTGATCGGGCAGGATCCGACGCAGATCGAGGATCTGTGGACGGTCATGTACCGGTCCGGGTTCTACCGCGGCGGCGGTATCCACATGAGCGCGCTCGCCGGTATCGACCAGGCCCTGTGGGACATCAAGGGCAAGGCACTCGGCGTGCCGGCGTACGAACTTCTCGGCGGCCGGGTCCGGGACCGGATCAAGGTCTACTCCTGGATCGGCGGCGACCGTCCCGCCGACACCGCGAAGGCGGCGCGCGAGGTCGTCGACCGTGGTTTCACCGCGGTGAAGATGAACGGCACGGAGGAACTGCAGTACCTGGACTCCTGGGACAAGGTGGACCGGTGTCTCGCCAACGTCGCCGCGGTGCGCGACGCCGTGGGCCCGAACATCGGCATCGGCGTCGACTTCCACGGCCGGGTACACAAGCCGATGGCCAAGGTGCTGCTGAAGGAACTCGAACCGTTCCGGCTGATGTTCGTGGAGGAACCCGTGCTCTCCGAGCACGTGGACGGTTTCGTCGACGTGCTCCGGCAGTCGCCGATCCCGATCGCATTGGGTGAGAGATTGTTCTCCCGGTGGGATTTCAAGTCCGTTCTCGCGTCCGGGGCCGTCGACATCATCCAGCCCGACCCGTCGCACTGCGGCGGCATCACCGAGGCCCGGAAGATCGCGCACATGGCCGAGGCGTACGACGTGGCGCTCGCCCTGCACTGTCCGCTCGGACCGATCGCCCTGGCCACGTGCCTGCAGATCGACGCGGGCTGCTACAACGCGACCATCCAGGAGCAGAGCCTCGGCATCCACTACAACACGTCGAACGATCTCCTCGACTACCTCGTCGACCCGTCGGTGTTCACCTACGCGGACGGTCAGGTCCGCATCCCGACCGGACCGGGCCTGGGCATCGAGGTGAACGAGGAGTACGTGATCGAACGAGCGGCTGAGGGCCACCGCTGGCGCAACCCGGTGTGGCGTCACAGCGACGGATCGTTCGCGGAGTGGTGAGGGCAGGAGTGGTGAAGGACATGGTGCAGACCCAGAAGATCGGCCGCTCCACGTCGGTCGCGGCGCAGGCGTCGAAGGCGCGTGTGCTCATCGCCGTCATGCTGTTCGTGACCGTGGTCATCAACTACATGGACCGGGCGAACCTGTCGATCGCGATGCCCGCGATCGCGGACGAGATGGACCTCTCCAAGGCTCAGCAGGGTCTGTTGCTGTCCGCGTTCGGCTGGACGTACGCGGCGCTGCAGATCCCCGGCGGCTGGCTCGTCGACCGGATACCCCCGAGAGTGCTCTACCCCGCGTGCCTCATCCTGTGGTCGGTGGCGACCGCATTCATGGGTGTCATCGGCGGATTCGTGGCGCTCATCGCGTTGCGACTGCTGGTCGGCGTGTTCGAGGCGCCCGCGTATCCGATCAACAACCGCGTCGCGACGGCCTGGTACCCCGAGCGCGAACGGGCGACGGTGATCGGCTTCTACACGTCCGGACAGTTCATCGGACTGGCCCTGCTCACCCCGTTCCTGTCCTGGCTGCAGTCCGTGCTGTCCTGGCACTGGGTGTTCATCGTGACCGGAACGGTCGGAGCGGTGTGGGGCGCCATCTGGTACGCGTTCTATCGCGAGCCGCGCGACTCCCGCGCGAACGACGCCGAGATCGACCTGATCCGCGACGGCGGCGGACTCGTCGACCTCGTGGACGAGCAGCAACCGGAACGCCCGGCCGTGACCCGCAACGACGTCGCGACGGTCCTCGGCAGGCGCAAGCTGTGGGGCATCTACCTGGGGCAGTTCTGCCTCGCGTCGACGCTGTGGTTCTTCCTCACCTGGTTCCCCACCTACCTCGTCGAGTACCGGGGCATGGACTACATCAAGTCCGGATTCCTCGCCTCGCTGCCGTTCGTCGCAGCGCTCGTCGGTGTGCTGTTCTCCGGGGTGTTCTCGGACTTCTTGCTGCGCAAGGGGATTTCACTCGGAGTCGCCCGGAAGGGTCCGATCATCGTCGGACTGCTGCTGACTGTCGCGATGATCGGCGCGAATTTCACCGACTCCACCGCGATGGTGATCGTGTTCCTGTCCATCGCCTTCTTCGGCAACGGACTCGCCTCGATCACGTGGTCGCTGGTGTCGGCACTCGCACCGGAACGGCTGCTCGGACTGACCGGCGGAATGTTCAACTTCATCGGCAACCTGTCGTCGATCGCCACGCCCATCGTCATCGGGTTGCTCGTCACCGACGACAGCTTCGCTCCGGGATTCGTCTACATGACCGTGGTGACCGCGGTCGGGATCGCGTCCTACGTGTTCCTGGTCGGACGGGTGGAGCGTGTCCGCAGCTGATCGATGTCGAGCACACCGGGGTGAGCGCCGAACGCACCCACCCCGGTGTGCTCGTCAGTACAGGGCCGCGGCGAGTTTCCGGCGTGCGGTCATGACGACCGGCTCGGCCGGGTCGAACAGTTCGAACAACTCCAGCAGACGGGTCCGAACCCGGGTCTTGTCGTCACCGGCGCTGCGGGCGACGACCCCGATGAGGCGGGCGAACGCCGCGTCGGGGGCCTGGGAGTAGAGCTCGACGTCCGCGGCCTGCAGCTGGGCGTCGATGTCGGCCGGGGCGGCGTCCGCCGCGGCGACGGCACCGGGGTCGACGGATTGCACGCGGGCGAGGAAGCGGACCTGACGGATCGCGCCCTGCGCCTCCGCGTTGGCCGGTTCCTCGTCGAGGATCTTCTGGAACTCGGCCTCGGCCGCCGCCAGGTCGCCCTCGTCGAGCGCCGCCTCGGCCGCGACGAATCGCGGGTCCTCCGGCTCGGGCTCGTCCGCGTCGCCGTTGCCGGCGGGCGGCCCGGACAGCTTTCCGGCGGTCGCCTGCTGGACCGCGGCGAGCCACTGACGCAGTTGCGGTTCGGGCTGGGCGCCCTGGAAGTCGGCGAGTGGTTGGCCGCCGGCGATGGCGACGACGGTCGGGACGGACTGGACGCCGAAGGCCTGCGCGATGCGCGGGTTGGCGTCGACGTCGACCTTGGCGAGCACCCAGGTGCCACCGGCCTCGTGTGCCAGCTTCTCGAGCAGGGGTGAGAGTTGTTTGCACGGCTCGCACCAGGTGGCCCACAGGTCCACGACGACCGGGACCTGCTGGGACCGGACGAGGACCTCCGCCTCGAACGTCGCCTCGGTGACGTCGATGACGGGTGCGAGGCCGGTGCCGCCGGGGGCGGCCGGGGCGGCGCCGTCCCCGGAGGGTGCGGGCGCAGGCGGGGGCGGAGCGGCCGCACGCTCCTTGAGGGCGGAGAGATCGACTGCTCCGCTCATGGCTGCGGCCACTGCTGAGGAACGCGCTGACGGACGAGAACCTGGTCGAGTCACGTCCACCAGTTTGTCACGATTCGAGCGTGCGCCGGAATGCGGGCCGCGCCAACAGCGGCCTCGGTCAGACGAGCGACGGTTCGCTCTTCGCCGCGCTGGTCCGGGACAGTTCGGCCATGCGGCCGGTGCGGACCGCCCAGAGCTCGAACACGACGGTGCCGAACGGCGGGACGCTGGCGACGAGCGCCCAGAAGACGGTGACCAGGTTCCAGCTCAGCTTGCGCGCGGTCCACAGCGAGACGAGCAGGTACAGGACGAAGACGCCACCGTGGATGGGGCCGAAGATCTTCACGCCGATCTCGTTGCCGTCGGCGGGCAGGTACTTGAAGGCCATGCCGATGAGGAGGCCGAGCCAGGTGAATGCCTCCAGAATTGCGACAAATCGGAAGCGCTTGGCCGTGGTGCTGAGATCGAAGACGTTCGCCATGCCGACCATTGTGCCCGACCATCTACGACGGTCCGTAGTGGTGTGAGGGACACCACCACGGACCGTCGTAGGTCACGCCGTGGGGACGCGGACGATCAGGGCGTCACCCTGACCGCCTCCGCCGCACAGCGCCGCCGCGCCCACGCCGCCGCCGCGACGGCGCAACTCGAGAGCCAGATGCAGCGCGATCCGCGCACCCGACATCCCCAGCGGATGCCCCATCGCGATCGCGCCGCCGTTGACGTTCACGATTTCCGGATCCAGACCCAGCTCCCGCGTCGACGCGATCCCGACCGCCGCGAAGGCCTCGTTGATCTCCACCAGGTCCAGGTCCTTCGGGTCGATCCCTTCCTTGGCGCACGCCTTCGCGATGGCCCGCGCCGGCTGTGACTGCAGCGTCGAATCCGGTCCCGCCACCACCCCGTGCGCGCCGATCTCCGCAATCCACGACAGCCCCAGCTCCTGAGCCTTCGCCTTGCTCATCACGACGACGGCGGCCGCGCCGTCCGAGATCTGCGACGCCGACCCGGCGGTGACGGTGCCGTCCTTGCTGAACGCCGGCCGCAACCGGGCCAGGGACTCGGCGGTCGTGTCGCCCCGCACGCCCTCGTCGGAGCCGACGAGCACGGGATCGCCCTTGCGCTGCGGCACCGGAACGGGTACCACCTCGTCGTCGAAGACGCCGTCCTTCCAGGCGCGCGCCGCCTTCTGGTGGGACGACGCCGCGAACGCGTCCTGCTCCTCCCGGCTGATCCGCTGCCCGTCCTCCGCGTTCTTCGCCTCCGTCAGGCTGCCCATCGCCTGATCGGTGAAGATGTCATACAACCCGTCGAAGGCCATGTGGTCGCGCATCGTGACGTCGCCGTACTTGAACCCCTCCCGCGACTTCTCCAGCAGGTGCGGGGCACGCGACATCGACTCCTGGCCGCCGGCGACGACGACGTCGAACTCGCCGGCCCGGATCAGCTGATCCGCCAACGCGATCGCGTCGATCCCCGACAGGCACACCTTGTTGATCGTCAGCGCGGGCACGTCCATCCCGATCCCGGCGGCCACGGCGGCCTGCCTCGCCGGGATCTGACCGGCCCCCGCCGTGAGCACCTGGCCCATGATCACGTATTCGACCTGTTCGGGGGCGACGCCCGCCTTCTCCAGCGCACCGCGAATCGCCACCCCACCCAGATCGGAACCCGACACATCCTTCAACGAACCCAGCAACCGGCCCATCGGGGTCCGGGCTCCGGCGACGATCACAGAACTGGTCACGATTTCCTCCGCGTGAGACGAATGGGCGGGTGCCGGGCGACGGAAGTCACATCCCGACGAGAACTACCGAAACGGTAGCGCTAACGTCGGGACCATGACACAGTCCTCCCCCACCCAGCCCACGTCGCCGCTGTCCTCGGATCTGGTGACCGCCATCGACCACATCGGCATCGCCGTTCCCGACCTCGACGCCGCCATCGCGTGGTACTCCGAGCACCTCGGCATGGTGTCGACACACGAAGAGGTGAACGAGGAGCAGGGCGTGCGCGAAGCGATGCTGAGCGTCGTCGGCGCTCCCGCGGGCAGCACCGCGCTGCAGCTTCTCGCGCCGTTGAACGAGAACTCGACCATCGCCAAGTTCATCGATCGCAGCGGTCCCGGTCTCCAGCAGCTGGCGTACCGCGTCACCGACATCGACGCCATCTCCGCCCAGCTGCGCGAGCGCGGCGTCCGGCTGCTGTACGACGCACCCCGCCGCGGAACCGCCGACTCGCGCATCAACTTCGTCCACCCGAAGGACGCGGGCGGAGTTCTCGTCGAGCTGGTCGAGCCGTCGGCGACCCACTAGAGCTGTGACCGGCCGCCGGGTACCAGGCGCAGAGACAAGTTCTACTTTGCCCAGGTAGATTGGCGGCCATGGTAAACGAGCAGGACCGTGGTTCGATCCCCCTTCCCTTCTCCACCGTGCGTAAGGGATTCGACCGGGACGAGGTACGCAACTACTTCGAGCGATTCGACGCCGAGCTCCGCGTCACTGCCGCCGACCGCGACGCCGCGGCGGCGCAGGCGCGGGATCTCGCCAAGCAACTCGACGACGCGCGGGACGAGATCGACGATCTCCGCAAGGACGTCGACCGCCTGTCGGTTCCGCCGACCACCGCGGAGGGGATGAGCGACCGCATCTCGCGCATGCTCCGGCTCGCGTCGGACGAGGCGTCCGAGGTGCGCGCGAAGGCCGAGGCCGACGCCGCCGAGATGATCTCCGTCGCCGAGCAGGAAGGCGCGCAGCTCCGCGGCCAGTACGAGTCGCTGGTCGCGGAACTCGAAGACCGCCGCAGCGCGCTCGAGATTCAGCACGAGCAGACCATGGCGAAGGCCCGCACGGAGGCGGCGAAGATCGTCGAGGCCGCGCAGTCCGAGCGCGACCGCCTCGCCGCCGAGGCCGAACTGCGCCGCTCCCAGGTGCAGGAGGACTTCGACCTCGCGATGTCCGAGCGCCGCCAGAAGACGATCACGGCGGTGAACGAGCTCGAGTCCACCAGCAAGGCCGAGGCGCATCGTCGTCTCGCGGACGCCACGCACGAGGCGGAGCGCAGACTGCAGGCGGCCACCGACCAGTCGGAGCGCAAGATCGCCCACGCCAAGGAACTCGCGGAAGAGCTTCGCGTGCTCCGCGGCCGGATCCTGGCTCAGCTCTTGGGCATACGGGGGCAGCTCGATTCGGTTCCCGCCATGCTGGCGTCGGTCAACCGGGAGAGTGAACTCCTCGACGCCCAGCCCGACACCGCGGCGCAGAAGTCCGAGAAGCGCCCGAACGAGAACCCGAACAGCAAGTCGGCACCGAACGGCGCAGCGGACCGCAAGACCCAGTCGGGCGAGTCCGGGTCGAACGCGTCAGGGAAGAAGTCCGAGGACGAGACGGACAACTCGGACGAGGACACCGCGGTACTCTCCACCGTCGAGAAGACCCCGGCGAACCGGCCTGCGGGTCAGCGAACGGTGAAGACCGGAAGCTAGGACCACCTGCGGGTGAGGCCCCGGGTGCTGCGTCCCGACCAGCACCCGGTGTGCCAGTGCCGCCGGTCCTCGGCCCCGCCGTACTCGGCGGGCCAGGTGACGAGGTGGGCGACACCCGGCCGGATGTCGTGATCGCAGCCCGGGCACCGGTACGACTTGGTCGCCCGGGCCCCGGGGATCGTGCGGACGATGTAGCTCTCGTCCGCGTCGCCCGCGGGACCGGATTCCTGACGCATCAGCGCGCTACCGAACAGCGAGCCCTCGGAATTGTCCTGGGGCGCACTGCGGCGCGTGTTCTTCGGTTTACGACGGGGCACGGATTCAGCCTAGGCCTTCAGAAGAGCCGGAACTCGGTGCTCTCGGTGCCGCGCAGCGCTTCGTAGTCGAGCACCAGGCACCGGATTCCGCGGTCCGTGGCAAGGGTTTTGGCCTGCGGCTTGATCTGCTGGGCGGCGAAGACGCCGCTCACCGGTGCGAGCAGCGGATCGCGGTTGAGCAATTCGAGGTACCGCGTGAGTTGCTCGACACCGTCGATGTCGCCGCGGCGCTTGATCTCCACGGCGACGGACGCGCCGTCGGCGTTCCGGCACAGCAGGTCGACGGGACCGATGGCCGTCATGTATTCCCGCCGGACGAGTGTGTAGCCGCTGCCGAGAGTTTCCACGTGTTCGGCGAGCAACTCCTGCAGGTGCGCTTCGACGCCGTCCTTGACGAGCCCGGGGTCGACCCCGAGTTCGTGCCGGGAGTCGTGCTCGATCTCCTCGATGGTGATCCGCAGTTCCTCACCGGCCTTGTTCGTCACCACCCACAGGGCTTCGGCGTCCTCGACGGAGTCCTCGACGAGCCAGCACGGCGGGCTCATCCAGTTCAGCGGCTTGTAGGCGCGGTCGTCGGCGTGGATGCTCACCGAACCGTCGGCCTTGATCAACAACAGGCGGCGAGCGGTGGGCAGATGTGCCGTCAAACGGCCTACGTAGTCGACTCGGCATCTGGCAATCACTAGGCGCACCCGCCCACCCTAAGGGATCGTGCCGACTAGTCTCGAATGACTATGCGCAGCCCTCGCCGATCCGTCGCCCCGCTGGGGTCGTGGTTGCTCGGATCGCCGGACGAGAGTCCCCGCCGGCGCCGGATCCGTGTCCAGTTGCTGCTGACCGCCCCACTGGTGTTCACCAATCTCGTCGGTGCGGTGATCACCTGCCTGCTCATCAGCGTCGTCGTGCCCGGGCCGAGTGTGTGGTCGGGCGAGTTCGCGATCGCCAATTTCGTGGCGGTGCCGGTGTTCGTGCTGTGCGCGGTGCTGATCGGCGTGACCTGGGGCACCAAGCGACTGGTGTCGGATCTGCGATGGGCGACGGAGGACGACGTGCCCACCGACCACGACCGGTCGGCGGCGTTCCGCGCCCCGTGGCGCCTGACTCGCGTCCAGGCGGCGCTGTGGTGCATCGGATTGGTCTTCTTCACGACGCTGTACGGCCTCATCGATCCCCAGACCATCCCGAAGGTCGCGTTCACGATCGCGATGGCCGGCATCACGGTCTGCGCGTTCTGCTACCTGCTGACGGAGTTCGCGCTCCGGCCCGTCGCCGCCCGCGCCCTGGGATCCGACGGACCGCAACCCCGCCGCACGCTCGGCATCACCGGCCGCACGGCGCTGGCGTGGATCCTCGGGACGGGCGTTCCGGTGCTGGGCCTGATGCTCATCGGGATCTTCAGTTTCATCCGTCCGGCGAGCCCGACCAGCCTCGCGGTGTCGATCCTCGCGCTCGGTGGTGTGATCCTGCTGTTCGGTCTGCTTCTGGTGGTGATCAGTGTGCGCGCCACCGAGGCGCCCATCCGCTCGGTGGCGCAGGGCATGGCGAAGGTGGCCGACGGCGATCTCGATGCCGAGGTCGTCGTGTACGACGGCACCGAACTCGGCGCGCTGCAGACCGGGTTCAATCGGATGGTCGAGGGACTGCGCGAACGCGAGCGGATCCGCGACCTCTTCGGGCGGCACGTCGGGCAGGACGTGGCGTCGCAGGCGCTTCGGCACAACCCCGAACTCGGCGGGGAGGAACGCGACGTGGCGGTGCTGTTCGTCGACATCATCGGGTCCACCACGATCGCGGCCACCCGGTCACCGGCCGAGGTCGTGGATCTGCTCAACCGGTTCTTCGACGTGGTCGTCGACGAGGTCGACCGGCGGGGCGGGTTCGTCAACAAATTCGAGGGCGACGCCGCACTGGCCATCTTCGGGGCACCGATGCCGCTCGAGAACCACACGGGTGCGGCCCTGTCCGCTGCCCGGGTCCTCCGCGAACGGCTCACCTCCGAGGTTCCGGAATGCGATGCGGGAATCGGGGTGGCGGCCGGTCGCGCCGTGGCCGGAAACATCGGCGCCCACGAACGTTTCGAGTACACGGTGATCGGCGATCCGGTCAACGAGGCGGCGCGGTTGTCCGAGCTCGCCAAGAATGTTCCCGGACACGTCGTCGCGTCCGAGCGGGCGATCGACGCGGCATCGGAGGACGAAGGCGCGCGGTGGCGATGCACCGACACCGTGACCCTGCGCGGACGCCTGGAGCCGACCACGCTCGCCGTTCCCGCGGAACTACTCCCCGCCGGTTCCGCCGCCGACGATGAGGGCGCCGACTCCGTCGAGTAGCCGGGCGAGCCCGAATTCAAAGGCGTGGGCGGGAGAGAACGCCGCGTTGTGATGCGCCCCTGCCGCAGCCCCGACCCGGGCGGCGAGCGGAAACCGCTCGGGGTCGAAGACCTTCTCGAAATGCGGCGCGACGCTGTGCCACCACTCGCTGTCCGCCTCACCCCGGGCGGCGAGCGCGGCCGTGTCCACCGCCGCCCGCGCTGCGCCCGCGACGAAACTGTCGAGGAGTGTGACGACGGAGTCCATGTCGAGGTCCGGCAGTCCCAGCCCCTCGACCGCGCGTAATTCCCGCTCGTACTTGGCCATCCCGCCGGGCCCGAGGACCGGCCGGCTCAGCGCGACGACTCCGAGCATCCACGGGTGGGCGCACAGCAGTTGGAAGTAGTCGTGCGCGGCGGCCGTGAGACGCTCCCGCCACCCCGCGTCCGTGTCGTCGCCCGGGTCGAGTGTGGACAGCGCCCGGTCGAGCATCACCTCCACCAGTTCCGTCTTCCCCGGAACGTGCGTGTACAGCGACATCGCGCCGACGCCGAGTTCGGCTGCCAGCCGGCGCATGGAGACGGCATCCAGCCCTTCCGTATCCGCGACGGAGACGGCGGCCTCGACGATCCGGTCGAGTGTCAGGCCGGGCTTGCCGTTGCGGGGACGCGAGACCGGCGTGCTGCCGCCACCCCACAGCAACTCCATGGTGCGGGCGGGGCCGCTCTCCGGTGTCGCGCTTGTACCCATGCCGAGATCTTCCCACGGCACCCGGGAACAATTCCGGCCGATCCCTCGTTGACGTACGGCGTACCGTAAATCAGGCGAAAGGCGCAGCAGTGACAGTAGAGCCCACACTCGCCAGCCACGCGGCCACGTTCGTCCCCGCCGATCCTCCCCGCGACTCCCGCCTGGTGTTCTGGAGCGACTCGCCGGACTGCCCGCTGCCCCCGAGTGCCGATTCCCGCACCCGGGTCTTCACCGGCAGAGCGGTGAACAGCGTTCCGACGCAGAACGTTCGCCTCGCCGATGCCTTGCCGATGCTGCTCTCGCCGGCACCCGGCGACACGACCCACCGATCGGTCGCATTCTGGGCCGCCGCCGCTCACACCGCCCTCGGCTACCTCGGAGCGGGCAAGGTCCTCCCCTCGGTCACACCGAACGGCCGCGACGCCTGGCGGCTCGGCTCCCTCGACGACGAGGACGTATCGCACCTGAGTCAGCTGACCGCCGCGCTTCCGCCGGAGGCGCGCGCTATCCCTCTCGAGCATCCGCCTGCCGAGGGAGTTCGTCTCCCCGCCGCCGCGGACGTCCTGCGCGCCTTCCTCACCGCGGTCGTCGACACCGTCCCGCGACTCGGCTCGCCCACCGATGCCGGACCCTACCTGGCCTGGGATGCCGAACCCTCCCTCGAACTGCAGGCGTGGGCGGACGCCCTGGCACCCGAGGCGATCGCGCTGTCGTTGCGGATCGACCCCGTCGATCCCGGCGCGGTGGATCTCTCGGACAGCGAATTCGACGCCACGGTCCAGGTGCACGGCGTCGCGCGGCCCGGAGTGGTGTGCGACGCCGTCGACCTGTGGCGGCATCCGGCGCTCGCCGAATCCGCGTTCGCTTCCGACCCTCGGATCGAGGTTCTCGGCGCCCTCCGGCGGGCAGCCGAGGACTGGGCTCCCCTCGAAGATCTGTTGCGGGTGGAAGCGCCGAACCGCATCCGGCTCGAGGACGACGACCTGGCCTCCCTCGCCGGGGACCCCGGCCGCCGGTTGCGCGAGCGCGGCGTCCAGATCCACTGGCCGCGCGAACTCGTCGCCCAGACGTCGACCCGCATCATCCTCGGCGACCCCGGATCCCGCGAGGGCGCAGCCACTTTCGGCGGCGACCGCGCCTTCCACTTCGACTGGCGCGTCGCCGTGGGCGAAGACGTGCTCACGCGCGAGGAGATGGAAGAACTCGCGTCGGCGAAGCGGGCAGTCGTGAAATTGCGCAACCGGTACGTCGTCGCGGACTCGGAGACGATTCGAAAGACCCTCCTGCGGCGGACCGGAACCATGACGGCAGTCGACGCTCTGCGGGCCGCGCTGACCGGCCGGGTCAGGCGCGGCGAGGACGACGTCCGCGTCGACTCCTACGGCGCGGCCGCGGCGGTGGCGCGGGAGCTGTCGGACGGGAATCCGGAGGCCGTGCCGGTTCCCGCTGCCCTGCG
Organism: Rhodococcus sp. NPDC057014; assembly: GCF_042673295.1. NCBI lineage: Bacteria > Bacillati > Actinomycetota > Actinomycetes > Mycobacteriales > Nocardiaceae > Rhodococcus > Rhodococcus sp. NPDC057014. The sequence continues at coordinate 4,438 of NZ_JBHUSF010000027.1, read as the reverse complement.
CGCGCAGTTGCGGGACTACCAGCTGGCCGGCTTCCGCTGGCTTGCCGGCCTCACGTCACGGGGCCTGGGCGCCTGCCTCGCCGACGACATGGGACTGGGAAAGACGTTGACCCTCATCGCGCTTCACCTGCACCGTCAGCAGGGCCCGGACACGGCAGGACCCACACTCGTGGTCTGTCCCGCGTCCCTGCTGGGGAACTGGCGGCGGGAGATCGAGCGTTTCGCACCGGGCACCGGTATCCTCGTCCACCACGGTCCGAGACGCCGGTCTCCCGCCGAGACGGTCGAGGAGGGCAGCGACACCGTCGTCCTCACCACATATGCGACGATGCGGCTCGACTGCGAAGTTCTCGCCGGTTCGAAGTGGGGTCTGGTCGTCGCAGACGAGGCCCAGCATCTGAAGAACCGGGCCGCTGCCGTGACGCTGGCGCTGCGGACGATTCCGGGACAGGCGCGCGTCGCCCTCACCGGCACGCCGGTGGAGAACCGGCTCAGCGACCTCTGGTCGATCCTCGACGGTGTCACGCCTGGTCTCCTCGGCCCCTACGCGCAGTTCCGGCGCCGCTACGACGGCTTGTCCGAGATGGCCGGGCCCGACCGCGCGGCGGAATTGGCGGCATTGATCTCACCCTTCGTCCTCCGGCGCAGAAAGTCGGATCCGGGGATCGCACCCGAGCTTCCACCGAAGACCGAGATCGACCTCGACGTCACCCTCACCCCGGAGCAGGCCGGCATGTACGAGGCGCTCGTCCGCGAGGCCATGGAGCGGATCGCGACGAGCGAGGGCATCGGGAGGCGCGGCAGCATCGTGTCGCTGCTGACCGGTCTCAAGCAGATCTGCAATCACCCCGCCCAGTACCTCGGCCAGGAGCACGCCGCGCTCGGCGGCCGTTCTCACAAGATCGGTCTGCTCGACGAGCTGATCGACACCAACCTGTCGGAGGGCGGGCGTTCGCTCGTGTTCACCCACTTCACCACGATGGGACGACTGCTCCGTCGGCACCTGACGACGCGCGGGGTCGCGTGCGAGTTCCTGCACGGGGGCACATCCGTCGCGGCCCGGGAGGATCTCGTCGAACGCTTCCAGAACGGCGACATCCCCGTCCTCGTCCTGTCCCTCAAGGCCGCAGGCACCGGGTTGAACCTCACCCGGGCCGATCACGTCGTCCACTTCGACCGCTGGTGGAACCCGGCGGTCGAAGATCAAGCCACCGATCGTGCGTACCGCATCGGCCAGACGCACCCGGTTGTCGTGCACCGGCTCGTCACCGCGGGAACCATCGAGGAACGCATCGCCGCCATGCTCGCGTCCAAGCGGCAACTCGCCGACTCGGTCCTGTCGCACGGAGCCGACGCCTTCAGCGAGCTGACCGACGGCGAACTCGCCCGGCTGGTGGCCCTGAGCCCCGACTACGACTTCGGAGGTGACCTGTGACCGACGCCGTCACGCATCCCCGCTTCCCCGTGCAGAAGGGCCGCCGCACCCGCGGCAGGACCTGGTGGGCGCAGCGCTGGGTCGACGACGTCGAGCAGGCCGCGCTCGACTCGGACACGCTGAAACGCGGACGCGCCTTTGCCCGTGGCGGACTGGTCGGTCCGCTCACGTTCGCGCCGGGCCTCGTGTCCGCGGACGTGCACACCGACGACGAGAGCCTGCACGTGCGGATACGGGTTGCCCCATTGGACGAGCGCCAGTGGGGCGAGGTGCTCGCGACCCTCGCGGCGCGGAGCGGTCACGTCGCCCAGTTGTCGAGTGGGATTCTTCCCCGCGAACTGGACGAGGATCTTGCGGCCGTCGACGTGTCACTGATTCCGTCGATGTTCGACGCCGACGCGACGTGCACCTGCGAGGAGTGGGACGTGCCGTGCCGCCACGCCGCCGCGGTGCTGTATCAGGCCGCATGGATTCTCGACGACGACCCGCTTCTCTTCTTCCTGCTCCGCGGACGCGACGGACAGGAGATTCTGCAACGCAGGCACGGCGCGTACCCGGAGACGTCCTTGTCGTCCTTCGACGACGCGTGCGTCCCCGTGCCGGCGGCGGACGCCTACGCCGCAGTGCCCGGACCGCTTCCGGCGCCGCCGTGCCCCGGCGGAACACCGATCCGGCCGTGCTGGCTCGACGACGCTCCCGCCGAAGTTCGGGCCGACGCGGTCTGGTCAGCGATCGTCACTGCGATTTCGCGATACGGAGACCATGTCTGAGGTCGTCCGCCGGCCCGGGCACCAGGCTGGGTGCGACCACCCGGGCCCCGGTCGCCGGATACGGCGTGCAGATCTGGACGTCGTGCACGAAGCACCAGCGCCAGTTGTCCCCCGCATGGAGCGACTGGACGATCGGATGACCGCTGCGTTCCGCGTGATGTCGCGCGTGCCGCATCGGTGATCCGTCGCTGCATCCGACATAGCCGCACGTCAGGCACAACATCAGGTGCTCCCAGCGGGTACCGAGTGCGAGACAGCCCTCGCACCCGTCCGACGTGTGCGCGACGACATCGCGAATCATGTTCAGATCGGGATCGTGCCAGTTATTGGATTGGGTCATAAGTGCCACCCCTCAGTTACCAAGATTGGCGGCTGATCCGTCTCGCCACATGGTCACGGCGGAACGAAAGAATCCTCCGAAATCCGGCCCCACCGGACAGCGTCCCGGTTTCGACGGCGCAAAACGGGGTAGTTCCATGCCATGGATCTGGATGCAGCCCCAGACCCGAGGGTGGATCACACCCCGCGGGCCACGAACCTGTCGGCGGTGCTGGCCGTCACCGCACACATGCACGACTGCGGGAATCGGGACGAGATCCTGTCCCTGCTCGCCGAGGCCCTCCCCGAACTCGGCCCCTTCTCGGTCGAACCCGTGACCGTCCTGACGGGCGACGTCCCCGACGACGACGTCTGGCGACACCGCGTGCTGCTCGACGATTCGTGGTCCCGGCCGGTGTCGCTGACACTGCGGGCCGACTATCCGCCGACGCCGGTGCAGGCGACGCTCCTCGAATTGTTGATTCAGCACACGGGGTCGGCCCTGCGCGCCGCGTCGCTCCGCTCCCGGGCCGCCACCCAGGAACGTCAACTGCGCGAGGTCACGGACGAGATCACCGCGATCGGCACGAGGGCCGCGCGACTCGAGGAGGAGGCGAAGATCCACCGCACGTTCGGGCGACTCGCTGCGAGCGGCGCCGACGAAACCGCCATCGCCGAGACCCTCCACGACGTGACCGGACTCGCCGTCGGGATCGAGGACGCGTTCGGCAACCTTCGCGTCCGGTCGGGGCCGGACACGTCGGGCCCGACACCGCGGTACCGCAAGGTCGGCGGTGGAAACCGGGTCGACGTCCTACGCCGGGCCGCGATGGAGGGGCGTCCGCTGCGGGACGACAACCGGATCGTGCAGGTGGTCCGGCCCGGCCGGACACTTCTCGGTGTCCTGTACCTGTCCGACCCGGATCACCGCGCCACCGATCTCGACACCGTCGCACTCGAGCACGCCGCGACGATGCTCGCCGTCGACATGGCACACCGCAGGTCGCTCGCCGAGACGGAGGCACGGCTGAGCCGCGACCTGGGAGCCGACCTTCTTGCCGGCACCGACGACGACAGCGCCTACTCGCGGGCCGACGCTCTCGGCTACGACCTGCACACACCGCAGCGCGTCCTGGTCGTCCACTGGGGTTCGGACACATCGGTCGAGTCCGTCACGGAAGCGTTCCGTCGCCACCTGACGGCCACCGACTCGTCGGCGCTCCTCGTTCACGGCAACGAGCACCGAACCGGTGTCCTCGCCGCGGTCATGGACGCGAAGACGGACGTGAACACAGTCTTCGCAGCACTGGAGAAGTCACTCGGCCCCGCGATCGGCGTCGTCGGGGTCGGATCCGAATGCACCTCTCCCAGCACACTCCCCGACTCCTACACCCACGCTGTGCGCGCCCTCGAAATCCGGAAACAGTCGAACTCCCCTCGCGGCGTGGCACTGTTCGACGAACTCGGCGTCTACCGCATTCTCGACTCACACAGCAGCACCGGAGATGTCGAGGCATTCGTGCAGGAATGGCTGGGCCCCCTGCTCAACTACGACCGGGAACACCGCAGCACGATGACGGCCACCCTCGCCCAATACCTCGAATGCGGTGGCAAATACGACGAGACCGCGCAGGCCCTTCGGATCCACCGCAGCACCCTGCGGTACCGCATGTCCCGCATCCACGAACTGACCGGCCGTGACCTCCGCAGTGTGGACACACGCCTGAATCTTCATCTGGCGTCGCGGGCACTGCAGGTCCTGTCCGGCGGTGCACCGGGGTGAAACGGCATGCGCGGCAACGGCTGCCGTCGGCAGAACTGTTCCGGGAATGCCGAAAGCCCCCCAACAAGTGTTGGGGGGCTTTCGGTAACGGATGTTCGGCGGTGTCCTACTCTCCCACACCCTGTCGGGTGC
>NZ_JBHUSF010000026.1:0-51975 GCF_042673295.1 Rhodococcus sp. NPDC057014 | reverse complement strand
GGGCCCCCCCCCCCTCATCGCGGGGCGCCCCCGCCGGCGTGCCGACCGGGAGAAGGCTACTTCTCGGCAGCCGCCTCTTCGCTCTGCTCGGCCGGAGCCGCGGCGCCGTCTTCCTCGACGGGGATCAGCGAGATCTTGCCGCGGTTGTCGATGTCGGCGATCTCGACACGCAACTTCGAGCCGACGCTCACGACGTCCTCGACCTTGGCGATGCGCTTGCCGCTGCCCAGCTTCGAGATGTGCACCAGTCCGTCGCGGCCGGGGAGAAGCGACACGAACGCACCGAAGGCGGTGGTCTTGACGACCGTGCCCAGGAAGCGCTCGCCGACCTTCGGCAGCTGCGGGTTGGCGATGGCGTTGATCAGGTCGATCGCGGCCTGCGCGGACGGGCCGTCCGTCGCACCGACGAACACGGTGCCGTCATCTTCGATGGAGATGTTGGCGCCGGTCTGCTCGGTGATGGAGTTGATCATCTTGCCCTTGGGCCCGATGACCTCACCGATCTTGTCGACGGGGACCTTGATGGCCGTGACGCGCGGGGCGAACGGGCTCATCTCGTCGGGGGTGTCGATGGCCTCGGCCATGACCTCGAGAATCGTCGCCCGCGCGTCCTTGGCCTGCGCCAGCGCGCCGGCGAGGACCTTGGACGGGATGCCGTCGAGCTTCGTGTCCAGCTGCAGCGCCGTGACGAAGTCCTTCGTGCCCGCGACCTTGAAGTCCATGTCGCCGAACGCGTCCTCGGCACCGAGGATGTCGGTGAGCGCGACGTAACGGGTCTCACCGTCGACCTGGTCGGAGACGAGGCCCATGGCGATACCGGCGACCGGAGCCTTCAACGGCACACCGGCGTTGAGCAGTGCGAGCGTCGACGCGCACACGGAGCCCATCGAGGTGGAGCCGTTGGAGCTGAGCGCCTCCGACACCTGACGGATGGCGTACGGGAATTCCTCGACGCTGGGCAGCACGGGCATGAGTGCCCGCTCCGCCAGCGCGCCGTGACCGATCTCGCGGCGCTTCGGCGAACCGACGCGTCCCGTCTCACCGGTGGAGTACGGCGGGAAGTTGTAGTGGTGCATGTACCGCTTGGTCGTCTCGGGTCCGAGCGAATCGACCTGCTGCGCCATCTTCACCATGTCGAGGGTGGTGACGCCCAGGATCTGGGTCTCGCCGCGCTCGAACAGAGCGGAACCGTGGGCACGCGGAACGATGGCGACCTCGGCCGACAGCGAACGGATGTCCGTGATGCCACGGCCGTCGATGCGGAACTGATCGCGCAGGATGCGCTGACGGACCAGCTTCTTCGTCAGCGAGCGGAACGCCGCGCCGAGTTCCTTCTCGCGTCCCTCGAAGTTCGGGGCGACCTGCTCGAGGACCTCGACCTTGACCTCGTCGGTCTTGTCGTCGCGCTCCTGCTTGCCGGCGATGGTCAGTGCCGCGCTGAGCTTCTCCGCTGCGGCGGCCTCGACGGCGGCGAACACGTCGTCCTGGTACGCCGGGAAGACGGGGAAGTCACCGGTGGGCTTGGCCGCCTTGACCGCGAGCTGCTGCTGCGCGGTGCACAGGCGAGCGATGAACGGCTTGGCGGCTTCGAGGCCCTCGGCCACGATCGTCTCGGTGGGAGCCTGTGCGCCACCGTCGATCAGGGAGATCACGTTGTCGGTGGCCTCGGCCTCGACCATCATGATCGCGACGTCGGCGTCGTCACCGCTGCCGGAGACGATGCGGCCGGCGACGACCATGTCGAAGACGGCGTTCTCGAGCTGCTCGACGGTGGGGAATGCGACCCACTGGCCGGCCTTGTTCTCGTCCGACGTGATGAGCGCGACACGCACACCACCGACGGGGCCGGAGAACGGCAGTCCGGCGATCTGGGTGGAGGCGGACGCGGCGTTGATCGCGACCACGTCGTACAGGTCCTGCGGGTTCAGGCTCATCACCGTGACCACGACCTGGATCTCGTTGCGCAGACCGTCGACGAACGACGGACGCAGCGGCCGGTCGATCAGGCGGCAGGTCAGGATCGCGTCCGTGGAGGGGCGGCCCTCACGACGGAAGAACGAGCCGGGGATACGGCCCGCGGCGTACATGCGCTCCTCGACGTCCACCGTCAGGGGGAAGAAGTCGAAGTGCTCCTTGGGGTGCTTGCTGGCGCTCGTCGCGGACAGCAGCATCGTCTCGTCGTCCAGGTAGGCGACGACGGCGCCGGCGGCCTGCTGCGCGAGGCGACCGGTCTCGAAACGAATGGTGCGGGTTCCGAAAGACCCGTTGTCGATCACGGCGGTGGATTCGAACACGCCCTCATCGACCTCTACTGCGGAATTCTCTGTCATCTCTTCTTTTCACTTCCCTCTCGTCTTCGCCGTACCCGCGGGGGCGTTCTCACCCTCCTGGCGAGAACTGCGCACCTGAGGGACATCCCCCTCTCGAGTTCTCGGGATGTCACTGTGCGGAGGCGGCCGTCGATCGAAGTCCGCCGGACCGTGTCCGGAAGACCACTACCGAAGACCGACACCACATTCTCGGGTGCATACGGTAGTGCTGCCCTCGGCAGCTAACACCGATAGCCAGCGAGGCCCAGTCTAAGCAAGGCCCCGCCGGCTACCGGAGTGATTTGCGATCGAAATGATCGCGATGTTGCGAAACTCAGCGACGCAGGCCGAGACGCTCGATCAGCGAGCGGTAACGCTCGATGTCGACCTTCTGGACGTACTTGAGCAGACGACGACGGCGTCCGACCAGCAGCAGGAGGCCGCGGCGGGAGTGGTGGTCGTGCTTGTGCATCTTGAGGTGTTCGGTGAGATCGACGATGCGCTTGGTGAGCATGGCCACCTGCGCCTCCGGCGAACCGGTGTCGGTCTCGTGCAGGCCGTACTCGCTCAGGACCTGCTTCTTCTCTTCGGTGGTCAATGCCACTGGTTCACTCCTGGTGATGACGTTCGCGTGCATGGATCGAAACTCGGCGCGGCCGCCGCGAACCGCAGCGCACGCCAGCGGTCTACTTTACCAGCTGAAATGCACGTGCTTTACCGCACGTCCTCCGAGGCCGCGAGGATCGCGCGCGCACGCTCGGCGTCCTTGCCCATCGCGACGATCAGGTCGTCCACGGAATCGAACTTCTCCATCCCACGGAGACGCTCGACGAGGTCGACGGCCACGTGCTGGCCGTACAGGTCGGCTTCCCGATCGAGGACGAAGGCCTCCACGGTGCGCGTCCGCCCGGAGAACGTCGGGTTGGTGCCCACCGACACGGCAGCCATGTACCGCTCGCCGGACGTGACGGTGCCCAGGTCGACTCCGTGCCCGAGCACGGTGAACCAGGCGGCGTACACGCCGTCCGCGGGAATCGCGGCGTACATCGGCGGCGCGACGTTCGCGGTCGGGTAGCCGAGCTGGCGTCCGCGACCGTCGCCGTGGACGACGACGCCCTCGACACGGTGCGGGCGGCCGAGCGCCTCCGTCGCGGCGGCCATGTCACCGGCGTCCACGCAGGAGCGGATGTAGGTGGACGAGAACGTGACTGCGTGCTCCGCGAGCAATGTCACACCGTCGACCGCGAACCCGAACCGGTCGCCGATCTGCCGCAGCAGGTCGACGTTGCCCGCGGCCTTCTTGCCGAACGTGAAATTCTCACCGACGACGACGTCGGCCACGTGCAGGCGCTCCACGAGAATCTCGTGGGCGTACCGCTCCGGCGTCAGCTTCATGAATTCGGCGGTGAACGGCATGACGCAGAACACGTCGATGCCCAGCTCCTCCGCGAGCTCCGCCCGGCGGGCGAGCGTCGTGAGCTGGGCGGGATGACTGCCCGGTCGAACCACTTCCATCGGATGGGGATCGAAAGTCATGAGCACGCTGGGTATTCCACGCGTGCGGGCAGCCGCCACCGCTCGACTGATCAATTGGGCGTGACCTCGGTGCACGCCATCGAATACGCCGATCGTGAGAACACAACGACCCCAATCGGCAGGAACCTCGTCGAGACCACGCCATCTCAGCACGAGTGGCAGCCTACGGTGCCGCGCGCCGATGTTCATCTTCGGACCGGTCGTCCGGCGGTCCGGCGTGGCGGGGAAACGTCACGACCTCGCGGTTCGCCGTCGCCGGTGACGTCCCCCGGGGATCGATCAGGTGTGTCGATGTGTCTCGCCGGTAAGACTTGCCTAAGCTCGTTGGCGTGGCCGTGAACAAGAATGACCAGAGCGTGACCGAGGACTCGACCTCCGAGACCGGGGCGCTCTCGGCAGTGGCGCAGGACTACCTGAAGGTCATCTGGACCGTTCAGGAGTGGTCGCAGGAGCGGGTCTCCACGAAACTGCTCTCCGAGAAGATCGGGGTGTCCGCGTCGACCGTGTCGGAGGCCATCCGGAAACTGTCCGATCAGGGCCTCGTCGATCACGCCCGCTACGGGTCGATCGCCCTGACCGAGGCGGGGCGCGTCGCGGCCGTCGGAATGGTCCGCAGGCACCGCCTCATCGAGACGTACCTGGTGCACGAACTCGGCTACGGCTGGGACGAGGTGCACGACGAGGCGGAGGTGCTCGAGCACGCCGTCTCGGATCTGATGATCTCCCGGATGGACGCCAAGCTCGGCCATCCCGAACGCGATCCGCACGGTGATCCGATTCCTGCGGTCGACGGGTCGGTGCCCACTCCCCCGGCACGTCAGCTCAGCGACTTCGTCAACGGCGAGAGTGGCCGCATCGCCCGCATCTCCGACTCCGACCCGGCCATGCTGCGGTACTTCGATTCGGTGGGTGTGGCACTGGACGTGACGGTGACGGTGCTGGAGCGACGCGACTACGCCGGCACCGTGTCGGTGCGGATCGGCGCCCAGGATGACACCGTCGAGCTCGGAAACCCCGCGGCCCAGGCCATCTGGCTGGTGTGAGCCGCTACCTCAGGGTCGCGGGACGGACCACCATCACCGAGCTCGCCCGCTTTCCCCGCTCCTGGAGCAGCGCGATGGTGTGCCCGCTCGGATCGATGGCGGCGCAGACGCCCTTGATGCCGATCGGCTCCAGCCAGCGGCCCTGACTGATCGCCTCGGCCTCGTCGGCGTCGATCTGCCGGTGCGGGAACGCGGTCTGCGCGGCGGCGTCGATGTCGAGGCTGACGCCCGGCTCCTCGGCCAGCTGTTCCAGCGTGCGCGCGTGTTCGAGGGTGAACGGTCCCACTCGGGTCCGGCGCAGCGACGTGAGGTGCCCGCCGACACCGATCAACGCGATCCCCAGATCACGTGCGAGCGCCCGCACATAGGTTCCGGACGAACATTCCACCTCGACGTCGAGGTCGACGAACGTGCCCTCGGTGCGCCTCGCGGTCACCTCGAACCGGGACACCGTGACCGACCGGGGCGCGAGTTCGAACTCCTCACCGGCGCGGATCAGCGCGTGCGCCCGCCGGCCGTCCACCTTGATGGCACTGACGCTCGACGGGATCTGCTGGATGTCCCCGGTGAGGGTGCGCACCTGTGCGGCGATCTCCTCGTCCCTCACCCCGGACGCATCGGCCGAGGCGACGACGTCCCCCTCGGCGTCGTCGGTGGTGGTGGCCTGCCCCAACCGGATCGTGGCCGTGTACGCCTTGGTGGTCAGCGCGAGAAGCCCCAGCAGCTTCGTCGCCCGCTCCACACCGAGCACCAGCACCCCGGTGGCCATCGGGTCCAGAGTGCCCGCGTGGCCGACCTTCCGGGTGCCGAGCAGCTTGCGGCACCGGGCCACCACGTCGTGGCTGGTGACGCCCGCGTCCTTGTCGACGATGAGCAGTCCGGCGCCGACGAGACCGGAAGAAGGCTTTTCACGTGCAGACACGAGGCCCGATTCTGCCAGCCGCCGTCACGGCACCGAAATCAGTGCACCGCAATGGCGGTGATGATGAGGCCGTCGGACACCATCCACCGGCCGTCGAACGACGCCAGCGGTGGTCCGTCGACGGTCTCCCCGGAGATGAGGAGATCCGAATGGAACGTGCCGGTGCCGTCGCCGGACGCCTCGAACGTGATGTGCGCGTCCTCGAACCCGAGCCACCGGCCGGTGAGCGGGAACCACGCCTTGTACGTGGCTTCCTTGGCGCAGAACAGCAGCCTGTCCCGGTGCACCGGACCGCCGGTGGCCGAGCGCCACTGCCCGGAGTCCGCCGCACCCGACAGCCAGTCGCGCTCGGCGGGCAGGCTCACCGCGTCCAGCACCCCGTCGGGCAGCGCGTCGTGCGGTTCGGCGTCGATGCCGACGGACCGCACCTGCATCGCGTAGCCGAGCGCCGCGCCTCGGTACCCGTCGCAGTGGGTGAGGCTCCCGACCACGCCGCGCGGCCACACCGGGGAACCCTTGTCGCCCCGCAGAACAGGGGCCTGGTCCACACCCAGCTTCGTCATCGCCAGGCGGGCGCAGTGCCGCGCGGTGGTGAATTCGCGTCGCCGCTTCTCCACCGCCCGCCCGATCAGCGCCTCCTCCTGCGGGTGCGGACGCAGCCCCGCCGGGTCCTCGAACAGTTCCGAGGACACCACCCCGGCCGGCAGAATTCTCTCGATCACAGGGCCCCCCTCGCCCGCATCTTCTCCACTTCGGCTTCCTGTTCGGGAGTGACCTTGAAGTGGCCGCCCCACTTGTTCAGCGTGCCCGGCGGATACTCCGGCACCGGGAGGATCTGCCGCAGCAAATTGTCCGGGAGTCCCCGCCGCTGCCACTCCCGCGGGTAGCCCAGCGACACCTCCTCGAACCGCACCCCGTCGTAGTAGGTGGTGCGCGGAATGTGCAGATGCCCGTACACGGCGCAGACGGCGTTGTACCGGGTGTGCCAGTCCGCGGTCAGTTCGGTGCCGCACCACAGCGAGAACTCCGGGTACCACAGCACCTGCGTGGGCTGACGCACCAACGGGAAGTGGTTGATCAGGACAGTGCGGGTGCCGGCGGGGAGGGCGTCCAGCCGGGCCTTCGTCGTCTCGACGCGGTTGCGGCACCAGGCGTCCCGGGTTCCGTACGGTTCGCTCGACAGCAGGAACTCGTCCGTGGCCACCACGTTCTTCTCCCGCGCGATCGCGAGGCCTTCCTCCTTGGTGGTGGCGCCGTCGGGCAGGAACGTGTAGTCGTACAGCAGGAACATCGGGACCAGCGTGACCGGGCCGTCCTCCGCCTCCCACACCGGGAACGGGTCCTCGGGGGTGATGACCCCGATCTCGCGGCACATGGTGACGAGGTAGTCGTAGCGGGCGGCGCCGTGGATCTGCACCGGGTCCTTCGCCGTCGTCCACAGTTCGTGGTTGCCGGGAACCCAGATGACCTGCGCGAAACGACTGCGCAGGAGTGTCAGCGCCCACCGGATGTCGTCCGTCTTCTCGGAGACGTCCCCGGCGACGATCAGCCAGTCCTCGGGCGAGTCCGGGTAGATGTCCTCGGTGATCGGGCGGTTTCCCCGGTGCCCCACATGGGTGTCGCTCACCGCCATCAGTTTGGGTGCCACGTCAACCACCTTTCCGATCGTGCTCCGCCGCCGGATCGCTGTCCGATCCGTGCCGTGCCTGCAGGTCGGCCCCCACCACTGCCCAGCGGCCCGATCCGACCCGCCACACGACCGCAAGCATCCGAAGTATCAAGAACACCGTGAGCCCCGTCCAGATTCCCGCCAGGCCCCAGTCGTTCAGCATCGACAGCCAGATCAGCGGCAGGAACCCGGCCAGCGCGCAGGACAGCGTGGCGTTCCGGAGGAAGGCGACGTCCCCGGCCCCGAGCAGCACGCCGTCGAGCGCGAACACGACGCCGGCCACCGGCATGATCGCGACGAAGAACCACCAGGCCACCGCCATCTCGTCGAGTACGGCCCGGTCGGAGGTGAACAGTGCGGGGATCACGCCGTGACCGAGGGCGAAGATCAGGGCGAGTCCGGTCGCGAAGATCGTGGACCATCGGGTGATGCGCCACGACAGTCGCGTGGCACCGTGGGCGTGCCCGGCGCCCAGCGCGGCACCGACGAGTGCCTGTGCGGCGATTGCCAGGGAGTCGAGGGTGAGGGCCACGAGGTTCCACAGCTGCAGCACCACCTGGTGGGCGGCGACCGCTGCGGCGCCGAACCGGGACGCGACGGCGGCGGCGGACAGGAAGCACGCCTGGAACGCCAGGCTCCGCAGGATCAGGTCCCGGCCGAGAACCATCTGGGCGCGCATGACGTGCCACCGCGGTCGCAACGGCACCCGCTCGACCACCAGCGCCCCGACGAACAGGCTCGCGGACACGGCCTGCCCGATCACGTTCGCGACCGCCGAACCCTCGAGTTCCAGCCGCGGCGCGCCCCACAATCCGTGCACCAGCACCGGGCAGGCCACGGCCGACACGACGAGACCGGCGATCACGAATCGCAGGGGCCGCACCGTGTTCTGCACACCACGCATCCACCCGTTGCCCGCCATCGCGACGAGGATCAGCGGGGCGCCGAACACCGCGATCCGCAACCAGCTTCCGGCGGCCGCCGCGATGTCGGAGCCGCCCGCGATCGCCGACGTGACCGGGCCTCCGAACAGGTGGACCAGCGCGATCACCAGCGCGCCGATGCCCAGTGCCAGCCATGTGGCCTGCACTCCTTCCCGGACCGCACCGCGCTCGTCCCCGGCGCCGTGCATGCGGGACGCGCGCGCCGTCGTGCCGTAGGACAGGAACGTCAGCTGGGTGCTGACCTGGGCGAGAATGAGGCCGCCGACGGCAAGGCCCGCGAGCGCCAGCGCACCCAGCCGGCCGACGACAGCGATGTCGAAGAGCAGATAGATCGGTTCGGCCGCGAGCACACCGAGCGCCGGCAACGCCAGCCCGAACACCGTCCGGGCGGTCGCGTCGCCCGTGACTTCCGACACCTCAGCCAACGATTTCGGACCTCAGCCGAGCGATTCGACGAGCGCGGTCACGATCTCGTCCGCAGAGTTCACGGCCGTGTAGCCGGCAGCGAACCGGTGACCGCCGCCGCCGAGGTACCCGGCGACGATCGAGACGTCCACGTCGGACTTCGACCGCAGCGACACCGAATACGTGCCGTCGGCCGCCTCCTTGAGGACGGCCGCGACCTCGGCCTCGGACGTCGTCCGGACGATGTCGATGACGCTCTCGATCTCCTCCGAGCGCAGATCCCCGACGTAGGCCTGCCGGATGACGGCGTAGACGAGTCCGCGCCCACCGGCCGCCTCGGGGAGGAGCGTCGCCGATCCGAGCACCGAGGACAGCATCGGCAGCCACCCGAACGGATGGGTGTCGAGCAGACGGCGGGCGATGCGGGCACCGTCGATCCCGGTGGCGAGGAGACGCTCCGCGAGAGTGTGCGTGCCCGGCTGCACCCAGCGGAACGAACCGGTGTCGGTCACGAGACCCGCGTACAGGCAGTGCGCGAGGTCGGTGTCGATGTCCACACCCCACACGTCGAACATCTGCGCCACGACAGCGGTCGTCGACTCCGCCGACTCGTCGATCAGGTTCATGCGACCGAACCGGGTGTTGGACCGGTGGTGATCGATGACGAGGGTCTCCCCCGCGTGCGCGAGCCGGTCGGCGAGCTTCCCGAGACGTCCGGCGCTGCCGCAGTCCACGGTCACGAGCAGATCGACGTTGCGGCGCACCTGGTCCGCGGGCACCAGCAGGTGCGTGCCCGGCAGTTCGCGCATCGACTCCGGCAGTTCGTCGGGCGCGCCGAACGCCACCTGCACCGGAATCCCCTTGCGCTCGAGCACCAATGCCAGGGCGAGTCCACTGCCGATCGTGTCGGCATCGGGTTGGACGTGACACAGAATCGTCACCGACGTCGCGTTCTCGAGAACGGCGACCGCCTGCGGCAGAAACACCTCGTGACGATCGAGATCAGACAGGGACGTCTCCTGAGTGTGGGTCATGTCGGTTCGTGTCAGTCCGCCTGGCGGGACCGGGACGGCTCGTCGACTTCGGCGTCGTCCGCGTCCTCGACTCGGGGTTCCTTGTACGGGTCGGGGTCACCCGCGGGGGACGCACCGGCCGCGACTCGCGCGACCTCGTCGTCGGCGGCGCGAGCGCGGGCGAGGAGTTCCTCCATGTGCCGCGCCGTGTCGGGAACCGTGTCCGCGACGAACGTCAGCGTCGGCGTGAACCGGACTCCGGTGCCTGCACCCACCTTCGAACGCAGAACGCCCTTCGCCTTCTCCAGTCCCGCAGCCGCGGACACGAGATCCGGTTCGGATTCCAGGTCGGCGCCCATCACGGTGTAGTAGACGGTGGCGTCGTGAAGGTCGGCCGTCACCTTGGTGTCGGTGATCGTGACGAACGCCAGGCGAGGGTCCTTGATCTCGTGATCGATCGCCGTCGCGACGATCGTGCCGATGCGCTTGGCGAGTTTGCGTGCCCGGGCGGGATCCACCATGACAATCAGACTCCTCTCCCTGGCCGCTCGATAAGTTGTGAAGTTGCGTGTAGCTGTAGTTCATTCTGCACGCCGGGCCGCGGACGCGGCGGGCGGGCAGGGCGCCCCGAATCAGTCCTCGGGGCCGAAAATCCTTCGCCGGACCGCAAGGAGTTGCAGTTCCGGCATCCCGGCGACGTGCCGTTCGCACGTGTCGAGCACCTCGTGTACGTGATCGACCGCCGAACTCGCCATCGTGACGCCGAGCATCGACCGGCGGTACCGATCCTGTTCCCCGGCCTCCGCCGCCGAGACGCCGTAGCGTCGCAGCTCCGCCAGAACCGGTTTGACCATTGCACGCTTCTCTTTGAGAGATCGCACGTCACCGAGCAAGATGTCGAGCTCGAGCGCACCGACGTACAAACTTTCCTCCTTCGGGGAGACGTGCGCTCCCCCGGCCGATCGAGTCGGCCGAGGAAGCGCACGCCGGATGACGCTGCTGCGTCACCCCAAACGGATGGCGACTAGTCGCGCGGCTTTTCCCGAAGCTCGTAGGCCTCGATGACGTCACCGACCTTGATGTCGGAGTAGGTGAGCGTCAAACCGCACTCGTAACCCTCGCGTACCTCGACGGCGTCTTCCTTCTCCCGCTTCAGCGAGGAGATGGTGACGGTCTCGGCGACAACCGTGTTGTCACGCAGCAGCCGGGCCTTCGCATTGCGACGGATGGTACCCGAGGTGACGAGGCAACCGGCGATGTTGCCGACCTTGGACGAACGGAACATCGCGCGGATCTCCGCCTTGCCCAGTTCGACCTCTTCGTAGATCGGCTTGAGCATGCCCTTGAGAGCCTTCTCGACCTCGTCGATGGCCTGGTAGATCACCGAGTAGTACCGGATGTCGACGCCCTCGCGGTTCGCCAACTCGGTCGCCTTGCCCTCGGCGCGGACGTTGAACCCGATGATGATCGCGTTCGACGCAGCGGCCAGGTTGACGTTGGTCTCGGTGACGCCACCGACACCGCGGTCGATGACCCGCAACTGCACCTCGTCGTCGATCTCGATGCCGTGCAGGGCCTCTTCCAAGGCCTCCACGGTTCCCGAGTTGTCGCCCTTGAGGATGAGGTTGAGCTGCGACGTCTCCTTGAGTGCCGAATCCAGGTCCTCGAGGCTGATGCGCTTGCGGCTCTTCGCGGCCAGGGCGTTGCGCTTCCGCGCATTGCGCCGGTCGGCGATCTGACGAGCGATGCGGTCCTCGTCGACCACGAGCAGGTTGTCGCCTGCACCGGGGACAGACGTGAAACCGACCACCTGGACGGGACGTGAGGGCAGGGCCTCGAGCACGTCGTCGCCGTGCTCGTCGACCATGCGGCGCACACGTCCGTATGCGTCGCCGGCCACGATCGAGTCGCCGACCCGCAGCGTTCCGCGCTGGATGAGCACGGTCGCGACGGGGCCGCGTCCACGGTCGAGGTGCGCCTCGATGGCGACACCCTGAGCGTCCATGTCCGGGTTGGCCCGCAGGTCGAGGGCGGCGTCCGCCGTCAACAGCACTGCTTCGAGCAGCGCGTCGATGTTGGTGCCCTGCTTCGCCGAGATGTCGACGAACATGGTGTCTCCGCCGTATTCCTCGGTGACCAGTCCGTACTCGGTGAGCTGCTGCCGGATCTTGTCCGGGTTCGCGCCTTCCTTGTCGATCTTGTTCACCGCGACCACGATCGGCACGTCGGCCGCCTGGGCGTGGTTGATCGCTTCCACCGTCTGCGGCATGACGCCGTCGTCGGCGGCGACGACCAGGATCGCGAGGTCGGTGGCCTTGGCACCACGGGCACGCATGGCCGTGAAGGCCTCGTGACCGGGGGTGTCGATGAACGTCACGAGACGCTCGTTGCCGTCGAGCTCGGTCAGCACCTGGTAGGCACCGATGTGCTGCGTGATGCCACCGGCCTCGCCCTCACGGACGTTGGCCTTGCGGATCGTGTCGAGCAGTCGGGTCTTACCGTGGTCGACGTGGCCCATGACGGTGACCACCGGCGGCCGGGACTCGAGGTCCTCTTCGCCGCCTTCGTCCTCGCCGTAGGTGAGGTCGAAGCTGTCGAGCAGCTCGCGGTCCTCGTCCTCCGGGCTGACGACCTGGACGACGTAGTTCATCTCGCCGCCGAGCAGTTCCAGCGTCTCGTCGTTGACCGACTGGGTCGCCGTCACCATCTCGCCGAGGTTGAACAGTGCCTGCACCAACGCTGCGGGGTTCGCGTCGATCTTCTCCGCGAAGTCCGACAGGGAGGCACCGCGGGCGAGGCGAATGGTCTCGCCGTTGCCACGGGGCAACCGCACGCCGCCGACGGCGGGCGCCTGCATGGAATCGTATTCCTGGCGCTTCTGACGCTTCGACTTGCGACCACGACGCGGGGCGCCACCGGGACGACCGAAGGCACCTGCTGCCGCACCGCGCTGACCGGGGCGTCCGCCGCCGCCGGGACGACCGCGGAAACCACCTGCGGGTGCTCCGCCACCGGGCGCGCCTGCGCCGGCACCGGGTGCTCCGCCGCCGCGGTATCCACCGCCGCCGCCACCGGGACGACCGCCGGGGGCTCCGCCGGGACGGCCGGGACGACCGCCGGGAGCGGGACGTGCCGAACGAGCGGGCATCGCGCCCGGGTTCGGGCGAGGAGGCATCGAGCCGGGGCTGGGACGGGGTCCACCCTGCCCCGGTGCCGGACGGGGACCGCCCTGACCGGGAGCCGGACGAGGACCGCCCTGACCGGGAGCCGGACGAGGACCGCCCTGACCCGGTGCCGGACGAGGACCGCCCTGACCGGGAGCCGGACGGGGTGCACCCGGGCGCGGCGCGCCGGGAGCGGGCCGGGGTGCCGGACGCTCCGCGGGAGCCGAGGAGTACGGGTTGTTACCGACGCGCGGAGGCTTCGGGCCGGGACGCGGTCCGCCGGGCTTGGCGCCCGTGGACGGAGCCGCGGGTGTGCTGGCCGCCGCAGGGGCGGCCGGCGCTGCCGGCGCTGCCGGAGCCGGGGCAGCCGGGGTGGGGCGACCGGGCTTGGGAGCGTTGCTCGCCGGTGCGGCCGGGGTGGCTGCGCTCGCTGCGGGTGCGGCCGGAGCCGGGGCCTGGGGTGTGGCCGCGGGGGCTGCTGCAGCGGGTGCGGCCGGAGCCGGGGCTGCCGGCTTGGGGCCGGGGCGGGGTCCGCCTGGCTTGGCCGAGGTCGCCGGGGCACTCGGCGCGGGCGCGCCGGGCTTGGCAGCCGGACGGGCTGCGGAATCGGCCGACTTCGCCGACGGGAAGGATTCCCGCAGACGCCGGGCTACGGGCGCCTCCACCGTGGAGGACGCCGACTTCACGAACTCGCCCTGCTCCTTGAGCGTTGCGAGTAGTTCTTTACTTGTGACACCGAGTTCTTTAGCCAACTCGTGCACGCGGGCCTTGCCTGCCACTGCTCTCCTCACTGATGAGGTCGAGCAGGAGGCTCCCCTGAGAGGGGCCCGCACGACCTCGGGTTATCTCCGATGGACGATCATCGCTGGTGCTTCACGGTGTGCTCATGAGTGCTTGTGCCTGTTCTGTTCGAGAGGTACTGCTCTGGGTGGGTGCCCTGCGCGTACCCAGTGGTCGACTTCTGACGTGTCGACACTTCCGGACACTCGCAGCGCTCTGCCGAATGCTCGGCGTCGTTCCGCGAGACTCAGGCAAACCTCGACGGGGTGCAGCCACGCACCTCGACCGGGAAGCCTGCGCCTCGGGTCCGGGGCGAGAACATGACCTTGCGGCCCGCTCTCACCAACCACAACCCTGAGCAGATCGACAGCCAGCGCGCGCTCCCTACATCCTATGCATGTTCGGACCGGAGAACCGGTAGGAACGCGCGCAGAATCGGGATGCTCATGCTGAACCATTGACCACTCTACCGCCGACTTGCCCCGATCTCCGCATTCCCGGCTCAACGACTGGTCGCGGCGGGTCCGCCTGCCGACTCGGGAGCGGGTGCGGCGTCGCTGCGGATGTCGATTCGCCACCCGGTCAAGCGCGCAGCAAGACGGGCATTTTGCCCTTCCTTGCCGATCGCGAGGGACAGCTGGAAGTCGGGGACGACGACACGCGCGGCGCGGGCCTCCGGATCCACGACAGTGACGGAGACCACTTTCGACGGCGACAGTGCGTTGCCGACGAACCGGGCCGGGTCGTCGTCGAAGTCGATGATGTCGATCTTCTCGCCGGCGAGTTCACTCATCACATTGCGCACCCGCTGACCCATCGGACCGATGCACGCACCCTTCGCGTTCAGCCCCTGCACCCGCGACTGGACGGCGATCTTCGACCGGTGGCCTGCCTCGCGGGCCACGGCGATGATCTCGACCGAGCCGTCCGCGATTTCCGGAACCTCGAGCGCGAACAGTTTACGCACGAGATTCGGGTGGGTGCGCGACAACGTGATCTGCGGCCCCCGCTGCCCGCGGGCGACACCGACGACGTAGCACTTGAGCCGCTCGCCGTGCTCGTAGTTCTCGCCGGGCACCTGCTCGGCGGGCGGGATCAGGCCCTCGGCGCCGCTGGCCTCGCTCCCGATCCGCACCACGACCATGCCGCGCGAGTTCGCCCGGGTGTCGCGCTGGATCACGCCGCCGACGATCTCACCCTCGTGGGTGGAGTACTCGCCGAAGCTCCGCTCGTGCTCGGCGTCGCGCAGCCGCTGGAGGATGACCTGGCGCGCGGTGGTCGCCGCGATCCGGCCGAACCCTTCCGGGGTGTCGTCCCATTCCTCGCCGACCATGTTGCCGTCGGAGTCGACGTCGTGCGCCATCACCCGCACGATGCCGCTCTTGGTGTCGACGTCGATCCGGGCGTGCTGCTGATGCCCCTCGGTGTGCCGGTAGGCGGTGAGCAGCGCCGTCTGGATCGTCGAGATGACGGTCTCGATCGAGATGCCCTTGTCTGCTTCGATGGCGCGCAGCGCCGCAATGTCGATATTCACTTGTCCAACCCCTCTACTACTTCTTCATCTTCCGACGCGTCTGCGTCCGCGGGTGCCACGCGGCCCTCGGGTATTCCGCCCGCGAGTTCCAGCTCCCTCGGGTCGGGTTTCGAGAATTCCACCTGCACAACAGCTTTTTGAATCTCCGGGAGCGCGATGCGCCGAACGTCCGGACCGGTGCGCGAGCCGATCACCACCGCGACCGAGTCGCCGTCGAGGGTTCCGATCCGGCCGACGACGGTCTCGTGCGCAAGGTCGATACGGGCCTTGCGGCCGCGGGCCCGCCGCCAGTGGCGCTCGTGCGTGAGTGGTCGGTCGATGCCGGGAGACGTGACCTCGAGCGTGTACGGGGACTCCCCGAAATCGGACACCGCATCGAACACTTCGGAGATCTCGTGGCTCAGGTTCGCGACCGCGTCGAGTTCGAGCCCGGCGTCGCTGTCCACCATGATCCGGACCGCGCTGTGTCTGCCCGCGAGGGTGACCGCAACGTCCTCCAAGTCGTAGCCCTGGCGTTGCACCAGATCGGAGATGAGCTCCGTCACCCTCTCCTTGGATGGAACCGGCATCGGGGAAGCTCCTCGTTTCAGTTGTCGCTCGTCGTGTGTCGTGGTCTGCAGGTCACCGTGCCGCACAGGGCAGCACCTCGAACCCGCCGGGACGGGTTCGAGCATCTAAGAGTAACGCCGATTCGAGGCGCCCGTGACCAGCCCCGGTGCTCGATTCCCGGGATCGCGGCCCGACCTGGCACCATGGACCGGTGCTCATGCCCACCGTCTCCCGGCCCCCGACATCCGGTCCGGCCGTGTCCCGGCGCACCGCTCTCCGGTTCGCAGCCGCCTCCGCGTTCGGCATCGCGAGCGTCCCCCTGCTGGCGGGGTGCGCCGACGGCGAGGACGCCGACACCGAGGTCGATTCACTGGTCGCGCAGTCGCGTCTGGCGCGTCGCGACGCCGCGGGCGCAGCGGCGACCATCGCACTACTGCCCGACCGCGGCGCGGCACTCGAACTCGTCCGCGCCCAGCGCACCGCCCACGCCGACGCGTTGGACGCCGAAATCGCCAGGGCCGCAGGAACGTACCCGGACGGCACCGCGCCGACCACGTCCGCTCCCCCGTCGGCGACACCGACTGCACCCGCACCTCCGCCCGGTCTCGAGCAGTTGCGGGCCGACCTGGCCGAGTCCCAGCGCAGTGCGGCCGACTCGGCACGCTCGCTGACCGCGTACCGCGCCGGACTGTGCGCGTCGATCAGCGCCGCGTGCGGAACGTACCTGGCGGTGGTGCTGCCGTGACGACACCCACCGAAGCCGAGAGCACGAGCCTCGGCGACGCGCTGGCCGCCGAACATTCCGCGGTGTTCGCCTACGGGGTGGTCGCAGCCTTCTCGAATCCCACGCGGGCGGCGCAGGTGGCCACCGCCGCCGCGGCCCACCGGGCCCGCCGGGACGAACTCCTGGACACGCTGACCGCGGCGGGTCTGACGGCCCCGGCCGCCGAAGCGGGCTACACGTTGCCGTTCCCGGTCGCCGACCCCATCACCGCCGCGCAGCTCGCGGCCCAGGTCGAGGCGGACACCGCGGTCGCGTGGCGGGCGGTCGTCGAGCACGGCGAGACGGCGGACACCCGCACGCTCGGCGTGACCGCGCTGACCGACGCCGCCGTCCGGGAGGCCACCTGGCGCGTGGCCCTCGGAACCGATCCGGTGGTCGACCCGTTTCCCGGCCAACCCTGACACACAGGTTCCCGCCCACCGGGATCGTGCCCCCACCCGGCGCGCTCCCGGCTTAGCGTCTCTTCCGACACACTGAACGACAACGGGAGGACGGCGGCGTGGACGAACGCTCGGTGGAGCAGCGTGTGGCGGACCTGGAGCGGGTGACCGCGATCAAGGCCCTCAAGTACCGCTACTGGCGAGCGTGCGACGGCAAGGATCCGGACGCGTTCCGTGCCTGCTTCGTCGCGTCCGGGGCGTCCGTCGACTTCGGCCCCCTCGGCCGGTTCGACGACGCCGACCGGCTCACGGACGTCTTCCGCAGCATCGCGCTCCACGAGGTGGACGGCGAGCACGTGATCCTGGACATGCACCACGGCTTCCATCCGGACATCGTGCTGCACAGCGACACCGAGGCGACCGGTACGTGGACGCTGCAGTTCCGCCAGGTCGATCTGCTGAAGCGGACGGAGACCGTGTCCGCCGGCGAGTACGACGACGCCTACCGCTTCGAGGACGGTGAATGGCGAATGTCGCGATGCCACTTCACCACTCGATGGTCGATCACCCGGCCGCTCACCGAGGACACGGTGGTCGTCCGGTGACCGCGCGGGTAGCTCTGGTCACCGGGGGAAGCCGCGGCGTCGGCAAGGGTGTCGCGACCGCGCTGGGAGCCGCCGGGTGGACCGTCTACGTCACCGGACGCGGCCCGGTCACCGCGGACAGCCCGTTGTCGGCGTCCGCGCGAGCGGTCAGCGACGCCGGGGGCAGCGGCATCGCGGTGGCGTGCGATCACCGCGTCGACGAGGAGGTGCACGCCCTGTTCGCCCGGATCTCGGACGAGCAGTCAGGCCGACTCGACCTGCTGGTCAACAACGTGTGGGCCGCCCCCGCGGGATTCGGCGGGTTCAGCACACCGTTCTGGGAACGGCCCCTCGGCGACTGGGACTCGCTGATCGGCGTCGGACTGCGCGCCCATTACGTCGCGTCGGTGGAGGCAGCCCGGTTGATGGTGCCCCGGCGGTCCGGGTTGATCGCGAACATCTCGTCGTTCGGGACCCGGGGACATCTGCACTCGGTGCTCTACGGCATGTCCAAGGCCGGGTTGGACAAGATGGCCAGCGACATGGCGGCGGAGCTGGCTCCGCACGACGTCCGCGCGGTCTCGCTGTGGCCGGGCATCGTGCGCACGGAGATGGTCGTCGCCAGCGGGATGGAGACCATCGCCGGCTTTCCCGTGGCGGACGCCGAGTCTCCCGAGTTCGTCGGCGAGGTGATCAGCGCCCTCACCGCGGACCCCACCCTGCCCGACCGCAGCGGCCACACGTTCGTGACGGCGGAGCTGGCCGTCGAGTACGGCATCACCGACACGCAGGGCCGCACCCCGCCGTCGCACCGGGGACCGTTCGGCGGCGGTCCCCTGTTCTGAGCCGTGGCCGTCAGGTCACGTCGCGACAGCGGACGAGCCAGATCGTGCCTGCCGCGAACGCGGCGACGTAGCCGGCCAGGACGAGCACCGACGTGCCGCCGTCGAGGATGTTCAGGACTCCCGGGGTGGTGTCGCCGCCGAAGTCGCGCAGCGAGCCGGCCAGCGAGCCCGCGGCGGTGCCGGGGAGGAAGTCCGTCACCACCGACACGGGGTCGAGGACGGCAGCGACTCCGCGGAGCAGGTTCTCGACCACCAGCACCCACACGAGGCCGAGACCGACGGACAACGCGGGCCCCCGCGCGAGGGCGCCGACGAGGACACCCGCCGCGGTCCACATGGCGAGGATGAGCATCCCGGAGGCGAGGGCCTTCAGCATCGCCGAGGCGGCAGGCAGATTCGCCGGCTCCGATTCGACCGTGGCGACGACGGTGGCCACCCCGACGTCGACGGCCGCCACGGTGAGGACGAGTCCGATCACCACGGTCAGCAGCGCGAGGAGTGTTCCGGCGAGTGCGGCCGATCGCGAAGGGCCCTGGGTGAACACGGTCTTCCATGTCCCCCACCCGTAGCCGCTGCCGATGGTGAGCGCGCCGAGGATGAGCATCAGCGCACCCCCGAACATGGCCATGCCCTGGGTGAACACCTGGGGCACCGCCGAGGGCAGCATCTGCGCGAGCAGCACGTCCGGGGGCGCCGACGACGCCATGTCGGTGGTGCCGCCGGTCGCATAGGTGATGTAGTTGAACAGATAGACGAAGACCAGGTTCAGCACGATCCACGCGGCGAGCAGCACCCACATCGACGGCCACTTCCGCAGTCGGAGAAGCTCGGCTCGCGTATTGGCGATCACTGCATTCATGACATTCTCCTCGGTTCGTTGCTCGCCGTGCGGTCGCCGTGACTGCTGTCGGACGTCATCGCGAAGAAGACGTCCTCGAGCGACCGCTCCCGCCGCGACAACTCGTGCAGGTCGATTCCCGCGTCGACGAGAACACGGGCCACCTTCGGGGCCAGTTCCGGCGACACGGCGACGGCGAGCGCGTCACCCACCGTGTCGACGACGTCGCGCCCCAGCAGTTCCGCGAGGACCGCCGCGGCCCGTTCCCGCGGATCGGCGCGCACCAGCAGGCTGGTGCCGCCGCGCAGTTCGGCGACGGTGGACTGCGCGACCAGCTCCCCGCGTGAGATCACGCCGACGCGATCGCAGATCTCCTGCACCTCGCTGAGCATGTGGCTGGACAGCATCACGGAATGCCCGGAATCGGCGAGTTCGACTATCAGTTCCCGCATCTCGGCCATCCCCGCCGGGTCGAGACCGTTGGTGGGTTCGTCGAGGATCAGCAGGTCGGGGTCGCCGAGGAGTGCGGCCGCGACACCGAGGCGCTGCTTCATCCCGAGCGAGTAGGTGCGGAACCGGTCGTGCCCGCGATCGCGCAGACCCACCCGGTGCAGCGCGGATTCCACCGCGTCGTCCGGCAGCCGGCGGTATCTGCTCAGTACCCGCAGGTTGTCGCGCCCGGACAGGTAGGGGAAGAATCCGGGGCCTTCGATCAGCACCCCGGTGCGCGCCGCCACCCCGCCGTCACCGGGTGCGCGCCCGAAGAGGGTCGCGGTCCCGGAGGTCGGCCGGACGAGGCCCGTGAGCATGCGCAGTGTGGTGGTCTTGCCTGCGCCGTTCGGTCCGAGGAACCCGTACACCTCGCCCGCCCGCACGGTCAGGCTGACGGCAGCGACCGCCGTGTGTTCGCCGTAGCGTTTGGTCAACCTGTCGGTGACCACGATGTCGGAAGTCATGGTTCCAGCCTCGGCCCCGCGGACGGCGCGCACATCCGCCTGCGCGCGTCTTCTCGCGTACGTGCCGCGGACGATGACAGCGTCGGCGGATCGGGTCTACGTTCGGGTGGTGCACATCGACCGGAGGGACACGTCGATCACCCCGCGGGACGTCCTGATCGTCCTGGGCGTCGCAATCGTGCAGGTCGTCGGCAGTGTCGGCGCCAACCACAACCAGTCGTGGGCGACGCCGCTGGACGCGGCGGGCTTCGTGTTGCTGGTGTGCGGTCCGCTCGCGCTGCTCTTCCGGCGACGGTCGCCGGTCACGGTCCTGCTCGTCGTTCTCGCCGTCACGGTCCTGTACGTCGGAAGGAGTTACGGGTACGGCCCGGTGTTCCTGTCGCTCGTGGTCGCGTTTCTCGGCGCGGCGACGGCCGGGTCGCGCTGGCACACGTATCCGGCCCTCGCGGTCGGTTACGTGCTGATCGTCTTCGCCGTGCCCGCCGTCTCGGCCGCCGAGACTCCGTCGCTCCTCGCTCTCACCGGCATCGCGGCCTGGCTGCTGGTGCTCCTCGCCGCCGCCGAGGTCGTCCGTCAGCGTCGTGGGACGCTCGACGCCCGCAGGCAACGCGCCGAGGCGGCGCGCCGCAGCACCCTGGACGAGCAGCGCCGCCGGGCCAGCGAGGAGCGGCTCGAGATCGCCCGCGAGCTGCACGATGTTCTGGCACACAGCCTTTCGCTCATCAACGTGCAGGCGTCGGTCGCACTCGAGCTGTGGGACAGCAGACCCGAACAGTCGCAGGAGGCGCTGTCCGCGATCAAGGTCGCGAGCCGCGACGCGATCGGCGACGTCCACGCGCTGCTGGCGTCGTTGCGCGGCGGCGGCGACGACAGCCCGCCCACCGCGCCGACCGCGGGGATCGGGGACCTGGACGGTGTGGTCGAGCGTGCCCGCGCCGCGGGTCTCGCGGTGACGACGGTCGTCGAGGGCGCACCGCGGCCGTTGCCCGCCGTGGTCGACGTCGCTGCGGCGCGCATCGTGCAGGAGTCGCTGACCAACGTGGCCCGTCACTCCGGCGGCTCGTCGGCCGACGTCACGGTGACGTACTCGCCCGCGTCCGTCCGCGTGCGGATCGACGACGACGGACGGGGCCCGGCCGGGGCGCCGGCCGGTGGCGGCGGAAACGGGATCCCCGGCATGCGGGAACGCGCCCGCGCCCTCGGTGGTGAGCTGACCGCCGGACCCGGACCGGGCGGCGGCTTCCGGGTGCAGGCGACGCTCCCCCTCGGACGCGACACGGCGGGCCGGGCATGACGATTCGCGTACTCGTCGCCGACGACCAGGCGCTCGTGCGGGCGGGTTTCGCCGCCCTGCTCGACGCCCAGCCGGACATCGCCGTGGCCGGTCAGGCCGAGAACGGTGAGCAGGCGGTGAGCCTGACCCGGGCGCTGGTTCCCGACGTCGTCCTCATGGACATCCGGATGCCGGTGCTCGACGGATTGGAGGCGACCCGGCGTATCGCCGCCGATCCCGCGTTGTCCGGGGTGCGGGTGGTGGTGCTCACCACCTTCGAATTGGACGAGTACGTCTTCGAGGCGATGCGCGCGGGGGCGACGGGTTTCCTGGTCAAGCACACCGAGCCCGCCGAACTGGTGCGGGCGGTCCGTGTGGTGGCCGACGGGGATGCCCTGCTGTCGCCGTCCGTGACGCGGAAACTGGTCGCGGAGTTCGCGACCCACGCCAAACGGCCGCCGCACTCCGGCCGCCTCGACGACCTCACCGATCGTGAACGCGAGGTGATGATCCTGATCGCCGAGGGCCTCACCAACGCCGAGATCGGCGCGCGACTGTTCCTGAGCCCGGCCACCGCCCGCACGCACGTCAGCCGGATTCTGTTGAAACTCGGCGCCAGGGACCGCACACAACTGGTGGTGATGGCGTACGAGTGGGGCATGGTTCGGCCGGGCTGGCAGGACTGACACTCGGTCCGGCCCCGTCACGTCGACGCCAGGACCGCCTTCGACCGTCCCGGCATGAGGGCGGCGGCGGCGACCGCGACCGCCACGGATCCGGCTCCCACGTACAGCGCCGGCGCGAGGGCGTCGATGTACCCGGTCGGCGTGAGGCTGCCGCCCGCACCGAGGAACACCGCGGTCAGCAGCGCGATCCCCAGCGCGACTCCGATCTCCCGGAGCGTCGCGTTGGTCGAACTGGCCGTGCCGTGGTCGGCCTCGGGCATGTCGGCGAGGACGGCCGTCGCGTTGGGGGCGAACGTCAGACCCATTCCCGCACCGGCCATCACGAACGCCGGAACCATGCTGCCGTAGGTGGCGCCGGGGACGATGAGCGACGCCATCCAGAGCAGTGACAGTCCCTGCAGCACCAGTCCGGTGACGAGGAGGGTCCGGACGCCCAGCCGAGGCGCGAGCAACCCCGCGATCGGCGCCACCACCATCGGTGCCGCCGTCCACGGCAGCGTTCTCAGGCCGGCCTCGAACGGGGAATATCCCATGACGATCTGGAGGTACTGCGACAGGAGGAAGACGGCACCCATCATTCCCAGCGTGAACGTCAGCCCGATCACGTTGGCCAAGGAGAACTGACGGGACCGGAACAACCGTAGCGGCATCACGGGAAACGGTGTGCGCAACTCGCGCACCACGAACGCCGCGAGTAGCACCCCCGCTGCGACGAGGGCACCGAGAACCGTGGCACTGGTCCAGCCGTCGTCGTTGCCGTGCACGATGCCCCAGACTCCGAGGAACACCGCGGCCCCGGCCAATACGACGCCGAGCGGATCCAGCGGTTGCCGCTTCCCCTTCGACTCGCCGAGCGCATAGAGCGCCAACGGGATCGCGACCGCGGCGACGGGAACGTTGATCCAGAACACGGCCTGCCACGACACCCCGTCGACGACGGCGCCGCCGATCACCGGGCCGAGAGCGATTCCGAGCCCCGAGACGCCGCCCCAGATCCCGATGGCGAGGGCCCGCGCCGCGAGCGGCACGGCCCCGGCGAGCAGGGTGAGCGAGAGCGGCATGATCGCGGCCGCGCCGACGCCCTGGACGGCCCGCGCCGCGATCAGCATCTCGGAGGTGGTCGACAGCGCCGAGGCGATCGACGCCAGCGCGAAGAGCACTATGCCCCAGAGGAATACACGCCGGCGCCCGAGCCGGTCGCCGAGCGCCGACAGCGTCAGCATCAAGGTCGCGAAGGCCAGCGTGTAGGCGTTCATGAACCACTGCAGCTGCCCCACCGACGCACTCAGGTCGCGTTGGATCACCGGCAGGGCGCTGGTCATCACGAGGTTGTCGAGCGTGGCCATGAACATCGGGATCGAGGCGGCGGTGATCGCCAGCCACACCGGCACCGTCCGGCCGCGGCGATGCCCCGGGGGCGGCGCCGCCGACTCGTGGTCGAGGCGTTCGGAGAGTGTCGTCATGACGGGACCTCACATCCGAGTCGGGGTTGAGGAAGCAGAAGTTGTAAGCATCAGATGATTACTTATTTCGGAGACTAGTAATCAACTGATAACATGTCAACATGGCCTCGCCCGTGAAACAGACCCGCATGAGCGCGACGGAACGGCGTGAACTCGTACTGGCGGCCGCCTCCCGCGCGTTCGCCAGGGACGGCTATCACGGCACCAGCACCGACGCCGTCGCACGCGAGGCGGGGGTGTCGCAGCCGTACGTGGTCCGCATGTTCGGTTCGAAATCGCGGCTGTTCGCCGACGTCTTCGACCGCGCGATGTCCCGGATCCTCGAGACCTTCGAGCCCTGGTTCGACGGTGTCGCCGCCGACCCCGAGAACGACGAATCGTGGCTCCCGATGGGCGTCGCGTACACCGAACTGCTCGAGGACCGCGACCTCCTGCTGGTGATGATGCACGGCTTCACGTCCGGCGCGAACCCGGAGATCGGCGCACTGGCGCGCGACTGGATGTCCCGGCTCTACACACAGATCCGTACGAGCACCGGCTGCAGCCCCGAACGGGCCCGCACCTTCATCGCCAACGGAATGCTGCTCAACACCCTGCTCGCCATGCAGGTGCCCGAACATGCCGGGCAGGATCCGGCGCTCGAGGAACTCGCCGTGTGCGCGTTCGGGAACACCCTGGACGCCGCGAGCTCCGAGAACTGATCCGTGATCGGCGATTTCCGCTCTTGATCTTGCTCATCGGACACACGGCGGGGCACGATGGAAGCGTGCGGAAGGGGTGTAGCCGTGGACCGAGCCGTTGAGTCTCGACTGAGCTATTCCGACAGGGAGGGTCACCACCACACCGTGGACCTCTCCCCCACTTCCGCGCGCGTCACGATCGGACGGTCGCCCGGCTCCGATCTACTCCTCACGGAGGACGACGAGGTCTCGCGCCTCCACGCCGTGCTCGAATGCGTCGGCTCGCACTGGACCATCCTCGACGACGGACTCTCGCGTAACGGCACGTTCGTCAACGGCGAGCGGCTCGCCGGCCGGCGCCGGCTCCGGCAGGGCGACAGCATCCGCATCGGCGGAACCAAGATCCGGTACCTCGAATTCGGCGGCGCCCTCGACGAGGCCACCCGGATGGGGACCGACATGCCCGACGTCCGGTCCCTGACCGACACCCAGCGAGCGGTCCTCACGGCGCTGTGCCGGCCGTACAAGCACGGCGCCGCGTTCGCGAATCCCGCGTCGAACCAGCAGATCGCGCAGGAGTTGTTCCTCAGCGTCGACGCGATCAAGACGCATCTGCGCGCATTGTTCGCGAAATTCGGCGTCGGCGATCTCCCGCAGAATCAGAAGCGGGTCAGCCTGGCCGAGCGGGCCATGCGCAGCGGCATCATCAACGAGCGCGATCTCTGATCAGCACGCGGCCATCAGCTCGCGGTCGTGCGCGGCCGTATCACCGTGGGCGATCCGCTCGACGAGTCCGATGATGGCGAGCGCGACGTCGGCCGCACGCTCGAGGATCACCGAGTGACCCGCCCCGTCGACGCTCACGAGTTCCGAAGCGGGGAGCTTCGAGGCCATTGCGACCGAATGCTGGAGCGGGGTGAGCATGTCCACCGAGCCGCACAGGATCAGCGACGGGATGTGCGCGAGCGCGGCGAGGGAGTGCCGCTCGTCGAACCCGAGCAGGGATTCCAGGAAGCTCGACATGGTGACGACGGACGTGGTGTTGGCCATCGCCGCGACCAGTGCGGCCAGGCGGGGGTCGACGACCCGGTTGCGGGCGCCTGCCGCGCGGGCGATCGCCGTGCAGACGGTGCGGCCTACCCGCTTCGATCCGTGCACGACCCGCGGCGCGCGACGCACCGCGGTGCGGAACAGCGACACCGCGGGGCTGCGCAGGTGCCGGCCGAGGCCCGCCTCGGCGAGATCGCACGCCGCGGTGGAGATCAGGGCCATGCCCACGATCCGCGAACCGATGGTGTGCGGGTTCTGCCGGGTGTAGGACAGCGCGGTCATCCCGCCCATCGAGTGCCCGACGAGGACGACCGGGCCGTGCGGTGCGACGGCGTCGAGCACGGAACCGAGGTCGCGGCCGAGCTGATCGATCGTGTAGGTGGCGGCCGGCGCTTCACCCGACTCACCGTGCCCCCGATGATCGTAGAAGACCATGCGAACATCGTTGCGCCAGAAGCGGACCAGCTGTTCGCGCAGCGCCCACCAGGATTCGGTGCGCAGGCAGTGACCGTGGACGAACACCACCGTGGTGGCCGCGTCGGGCGAACCGAACTCGCGAACCGCGAGCGGGACCCCGTCGTCGGTCCTGACCGTGAGGCGACGACCTTCGTGCTCATGTGCAACCGGGGTGTTCGTCATGATGGCCTCCTCGGTTTCTTCGCTCGCGGCTGGTGAAGCGTTACGTCCTTGCTTGTCCCCTACTCTGCCGCGCACCGTCTGCACCAACCAGGACCCCCAGTGGTGGCCACCGCACCCGGAGGTGTCGCGCATTCCACCCCTGGGGTGGGTGGACACGGGCATGCCGGTCATCCCCCTCGGCGAGGAGGCATCCGCATGCAGTGCCGGCGCGGAAGGACCCCGGATTCGTCCCCTCGTGAGTTCCGATTCCGGGGTCCCCGCCGCGACGAAGCAACCGGTCCGGGTCGCCCGCGACTGGAGGGTGTTCTCTGCTGCCGTTTCAGGATGCGGTGTCCGGACGGGCACCACCAGGCACCCCGGGGTGGGGAACCCGTCACCCCCAGGGAAGGCCCGGACCGCCCTGGCCGCCGAAGTCGTGGCCGCCGACGCTCGTTCCACCGGGCCCGGCCTTGATTCCGTCGACGGCGATCGGCCCGACGTGCGGGCCGCCGATGTCGACGTTGCCGCCCTGTGCGTTCGGTCCGGGAGCAAGGGTGCTCACGGAGGGATCGTCGGACGGGGCGTCCGGCGCCGCCGACGCGATGCCTGAGCCCGCCGCGAGGACGAAGAACGCGGCCGCGACGGTGGCACCCGTGCGTGTGAGGACAGTGGAGAAGCCGAAGGACGTCGACATGGGAAGAACCTTTCGCAGTGCGTGACAGGGGGCGGGGTGGGCGGTACGGGCATGGCGCCGAGGGGCCGGCACCTGACGGTGTCGACCCCTCGGCGTTCAGTGAGATCGAGCGATCACGACTCGGTCAGAAGCAGAAGACGAACCCGCAGTTCTGGGTGTTGTCCGTGGTGGTCGTGTCACCGGCACCCGCGCCTCCGTTCGCGGAGCCGCCGTTCGCATCCCCGGCATTGCCTCCATTGGCATCTCCGGCGTTCCCGCCGTTTCCTCCGTTGCCACCGTTGCCGGCGTTCTGGGGGCCGGTCGTGGTGCCCGGGCTGCCGATCACCGGACCGCCCAGCACGACGTTTCCACCGGAGCCGTTGCCGCCGTTGCCGCCGGCACCGCCCTGAGACGTGCCGCCGTTGCCACCCTGCGACGTGCCGCCCGGTGCCGTGCCGCCGTTGCCACCCGGATCGGCGGAGGCGATTCCCGCTCCGGCGGTGAGGGCGAAGCCCGCGATCGCGAGAGCGGAGAGGGTGCGCTTGAAGGTGTGTGCCATGTGTGGATCTTTCTGTGGGGGTGGGGTTTTGCTTGCCACATAAGAATGCGCTGAGAGCGCCCACCCGGACAGATACCCCAGGGGGCGCAAGCGGCACCCCGAGGGATGACGCCGCCCCACCCCGTGGAGCCGTGCCTACGGCCGCATTTCGTACGCCCCGTCGTACCCTTCCACCTGCGCCCACACCCGCGAGAATCGTTCCGCGTCCACGACGGGCCGGCGGATCGCGCCGAGCGCCCACTGCTGCTGAGCCTCCGTGGCGGACGATTTACCGTGCAGCGCAACGGCATAACGAGAGAAGTCGCGAATCTGGAAGTCGAAGATCTGGTCGATCAGGTCGCGGTCGATGCCGGCGATGCCGGCCTGCTCGAGAATGAGGTGCCCGTACACCACGAGCGAAAACAGATGCCCGAGGTCGAGCAGGAAGTCGAGGTCCTTCTGCTGGTCGGCGTCGGGCGGGGCGGTGGTGAGCAGTTCCCGCAACGCCGTCGCCTGCTCGTGGAACCGGGCCACGTTCGGGACGTCCGAATGCGCCTCGTACACCGTCGTCCAGTCGTGGAACCGGATCTTGCCCGCACCTCGGGTCGGTCCCTGCGCCCAGAAGAAGGCGTCGTCGGCGGCGTCGAGCCGGGTGCCGACCTCCGGGTACTCCGCGGGATTGAGCAAATAGTTCGGCATGAACTTCAGGATCAGGCCGACGTTGACGTGTACCGTTCCCTCGAGCTTCGGCAGGGTGCCGATCAGCTGGGCGGCCTCCCGGAAGTAGGTGTTCTTCTCGTAGCCCTTCGCCGCGATCACGTCGTGCAGGAGCGCGATCACCTTCTCCCCCTCGGAGGTGACCTTCGCCTTCGTCATCGGGTTGAACAGCAGGTACCGGCGGTCGTCGAGACCGGCGCTGCGGAAGTAGTCGACGGAGCGGGCGCTGAACAGCTTCATCGCGACCAGCCTGCTGTAGGCGTCGACGAAGTTGCCGCGCACATGCGGGAAATCGGTGACGGGGTTTCCGTACAGAATCCTGTTGCGCGCGTGGGTGATCGACTCGTAGAACGCATGCTCGGAGATACCGATCGAACCCGTGCACAGGTTGAACTTGCCGACGTTGACCGTGTTCAGCGCGGCCTCGAACGCGGCGACCCCGGTGTGCAGGATGTCCTCTTCCCGGACCGGGTAGTCCTCGAGCCGGAACGTGCTGACGTACATCTGGCCGTGCACCACGTTGCCCTGCAGGTGGTACGCCGGGTGGCGGCTGTCCGCGACGAAGAAGACGTAGCCGTCGCTGCCCTCGACATCGGTGCGCCGGCCGAACACCGACACCATGCCCGCGACGTTGCCGTTGCCGATGTAGTACTTGTCGCCGCTCGCGGTGAACGCGAGATCCGGATCACCCTCGGCAGGGGTCAGCAGCATGTCCGTCGAGTAGACGTCCGCACCGTGCTCGCGCTCCGACAGACCGAACGCCAGCACCCCACCGTCGTCGAGGAGCCTCGCGGCGCGATCCTTCGCAGCCCGGTTCCCGCTCATCCAGATGGGGCCGAGACCCAGAACCGTCACCTGCCACGCGTACCAGTACGCCAGCCCGTAGAACCCGAAGATCTCACTGAGCGCGGCGTTGCGCGCGGCATCCCAGCGTTTGCCCGGGTCGCCGCCCGCCGACTCGGCAGGCGTGAGGAACGTGGCGAACAGCTTCTCCCGTTTCACGAACTCCAGGAAGTCCTCGGGCCAGACCGCCTCGAGATCGTCCTCGATGAGCCGCTTCTTACCCCGCGACTCGAACCACTCGATCAGCGCCCGCAGCAGTCTGCGCGTCTCCGGATCGAAATGCTCGGGATCGTAGGAGTTCGGATCGAACAGCAGGGAGTTCGTCACAGCAGGCCTTTCGTCCGGACGTGTCAGGCCAAGCTAACAGTCCGGACGAAAGGCGTGGGGCGGTTTGATCAGCCCCTGACGGTCTTGACGATCTCGCTCAGCGCGGACTCCGCGGCCACCTCGCGGCTCTCGCCGGTGAAGCGGTCCCGCACCTCCACCTTGCCCTCGCCCCAGCCGCGGCCGACGACCACGACCAGCGGGACACCGAGCAGTTCGGAGTCCTTGAACTTCACGCCCGGCGACGCCTTGCGGTCGTCGAGGATGACCTCGAGACCGGCCTTGTCGAGGTCGGCGGCGAGCCCCTCGGCGCCTTCCCGGGCGGTGTCGTCCTTGTTGGCGATCACCACGTGCACGTCGGCGGGCGACACCTCGGCCGGCCAGCGCAGGCCCTTCTCGTCGTGGTGCTGTTCCGCGATCACCGCGACGAGACGGGAGACGCCGACGCCGTAGGACCCCATCGTGGGCCGGACGGGCTTGCCGTTCTCGCCGAGCACGTCCACGGAGAACACGTCGGTGTACTTGCGACCCAGCTGGAAGACGTGACCGATCTCGATGCCCCGCGCCGCGACGAGTTCACCGGCGCCGTCGGGTGACGGGTCGCCGCCGCGGACCTCGGCGGCCTCGATGGTGCCGTCCGGGACGAAATCGCGGCCCGCGACGAGCCCGACCACGTGCTTGCCCTTCTCGTCGGCTCCGGTGATCCAGCTGGTGCCGTCGACGATGCGCGGATCGACGAGGTACCGGACACCGTTGGCCTGCAGCGCCTTCGGTCCGACGTACCCCTTGACCAGGAACGGGTTGGCCTCGAAGTCCGCTTCAGTGAGCAGTTCGAACTCGGCGGGCTCGAGCGAGGCGCCGAGACGCTTGTCGTCGACCTCGCGGTCGCCGGGGACACCGATGGCGAGCAGTTCCCACTTCCCGCCGGGCTGCCGGACCTTGACGAGGAGGTTCTTCAGCGTGTCCGCGGCGGTGACGGTCCGGCCCAGGTCGGCGTCGTTGGCCCACGCGACGAGCGTCGCGATCGTCGGGGTGTCCGGCGTGTCGTACACCTTCGCGGCGGGCAGTCCGTCGAACGGAATGGGCTCGGGAGCGAGCGTCTTCACAGCCTCCACGTTGGCGGCGTAGCCGGACTCGAGGCAGCGGACGTACGTGTCCTCACCGATCTCGCTCTCCGCGAGGAACTCCTCCGACGCGCTGCCGCCCATCGCACCGGACGTCGCCGACACGATCACGTACTTGACGCCGAGCCGGGCGAAGATCCGCTCGTAGGCGTCGCGGTGCGCCTGGTACGACTCGGTGAGGCCGTCGTCGGTGAGGTCGAAGGAGTACGAATCCTTCATGACGAACTCGCGGCCGCGGAGGATGCCGGCCCGCGGACGCTCCTCGTCGCGGTACTTGGTCTGCACCTGGTACAGGGTGACCGGGAAATCCTTGTACGAGTTGTACTCGCCCTTGACGGTGAGCGCGAACAGTTCCTCGTGGGTGGGTCCGAGCAGGTAGTCGCCGCCCTTGCGGTCCTTCAGGCGGAACAGTCCGTCGCCGTACTCGGTCCAGCGGTTGGACGCCTCGTACGGTTCCCGCGGGAGGAGTGCGGGCAGGGAGATCTCCTGCGCACCGATGCCGTTCATCTCTTCCCGCACCACCCGCTCGACCTCGCGCAGCACGCGCAGACCCAGCGGCAGCCACGAGTAGACGCCGGGCGCGATTCGACGCACGTAACCGGCGCGGACCAGCAGCTTGTGGCTGGGGACCTCGGCGTCGGCGGGGTCGTCGCGCAGCGTGCGGAGGAACAGGTGGGACAGGCGGGTAATCACGGGATACCAGAATAGTCGGCTGGGACGAGGCCGGGCGCGTCGGTAGGGTTTCGTGCGTGCTGGTGCTACTTCCTCCCTCCGAAACCAAGTCCGACGGCGGCGCCGACGCGCCCCTCGACCTGGCCGAGCTGTCCATGCCGCAGCTCACCGAAACCCGTGAAATGCTGGTCCAGTCGCTGGTCACACTGGCCGCGGACGGGGAGGCGTCGCAGCTCGCGCTCGGCCTGGGCCCCACGCAGGCCGACGAGATCGAGCGCAACGCCAAATTGTGGGTCTCCCCCACCCGGCCCGCACTCGAGCGCTACACGGGTGTGCTGTTCGACGCGCTCGACGCGAAGTCGTTCACCAGGGCGCAGAAATCCAAGGCGCTGTCCCGGCTCGCGATGGGGTCCGCACTGTTCGGTGCGGTGCGCGCCGGCGACCTGATCCCCGCCTACCGGCTGTCGGGCGGATCGAAGCTTCCCGGGCTGAGCACCCTCCGGGCGCTGTGGAAACCGGAACTGTCCCGGGCCATCACCGCCGAGGCGGACGGTCTCGTCGTCGACCTGCGGTCGGGGACGTACCAGCAGCTCGGACCGATCCCCGAGGCCGTGATCGCCACCGTCCTCACGGAGAAACCGGACGGCACCCGCACCGTCGTCAGCCATTTCAACAAGCACCACAAGGGTCTGCTCGCCCGGGCGCTCACCGTGTCCCGCGCCGAACCCCAGGACGTTCGCGGGGTAGCGCGGGTGGCGGCGAAGGCCGGACTGCGCGTCGAGGTGGCGTCGGACCGCGAGCTGATCATCCTCACCGACTGACCGCCACCCGTGAGTACTTCTCAACCGCGGGCGGTTAAGAAGTACTCACGGGTGCGTCAGCGCTCGTCGGGCTTGACGGCGAGGACCGGTTTGCGGCAGGACAGCAGCAGCCGCTGGGCGGTGCTTCCCATCAGCAGCTTCCCGACGGGCGTGCGGTCGCGGATGCCGATCACGAGCAGTTCCGCGTTCGGCGCCGTCATCGCCTCGAGGATCACGTCGACGGTGTCGTCCCCGACAATCTGCCGGACCTCGTGGTCGATCCCGCTCGCCGCCAGCTTGCCTTCGAGTTCCTGCAGGTGCGCGTTGTCGGCGAACGACTGATCGGCGAGGGAGTCACCCTTCGACGAGTTGATCACGAGCAGCGACGTTCCGCGCAGCTGCGCCTCGGCGACGCCGTGTTCGAGGGCCGCCCCTCCGAACTGGTCGGGGGTGTATCCGACGACGATCATGCGTGTGCCTTCTCTCTGGTGTCGGTGGCGTCGCCGCCGGCCGGTCCGTCGGGGAAATCGGGTGCCGCGACGGGGTAGTGCGCGCGGACGACCTTGGCGACGAGCGGTGCGATGAGGAGCACGGCGATCACGATGTAGACGATGATCGCGACGGGCTCGGTGAACAGGCTGCCCCAGTCTCCGCCGCCGAGTTGCAGGCTCTGCCGCAGTTGCCGTTCGATGCGCGGCCCGAGGATGACGCCGATGATCAACGGCAGCACCGGCAGCCCGAACCTTCGCATCATCAGACCCAGCAACCCGAACGTCAGCAGCAGCGCCAGGTCGAGCCATTGCAGGTTGACGGCGAACGCGCCCAGGGCGGCGAAGAACAAAATGCCCGCGTACAGGTAGGGGCGCGGGGTGCGAAGCAGCTTCGCCCACAGCGGCGCGAGCGGAAGGTTGAGCACCAGCAGCAGGAAGTTACCGATGAACAGGCTGGCGATCAGCGTCCAGATCAGCAGCGGTTCCTTCTCGAACAGGGTCGGTCCGGGCTGGATGCCGTACGACACGAAGGCCGTCAGCATGACCGCGGCCGTGGCGTTGGTCGGCAGACCCAGCGACAGCATCGGCACGAGCGTGCCCGCCGCCGACGCGTTGTTGGCGGCCTCCGGGCCTGCGACACCTTCGATGGCGCCCTTGCCGAATTCGTCCTTGTGCTTCGACAGCTTCTTCTCGGTGATGTAGGAGAGGAATGTGGGGAGTTCCGCGCCGCCCGCGGGCAGCGCACCGAACGGGAACCCGTACGCGGTGCCCCGCAGCCACGGCTTCCAGGAACGCTTCCAGTCGCTCTTGCCCATCCAGGGCCTGCCGACGGGGATGACCTCGGCGGGTGTGCGGCGGAGGTGCGCGGCGACCCAGAGTGCCTCCCCCAGCGCGAACACGGCGACCGCGACGACGACGATGTCGATCCCGTCCGACAGCTGCGGGATGCCGAACGTGGCACGCGGCTGGCCGGTGAGGAAGTCGATGCCGACCAGCCCGATCGCGAGGCCGAGTAGCAGGGAGATGCACCCACGGAGTTTGGAAGTTCCGAGGACCGCCGTGACGGCGACGAGGGCGAGCAGCATGATCGCGAGGTACGACGGCGCACCGAGGGTGACCGCGAAACTCGAGACGGCAGGCGCGAAGAGCACCAGGAGCATCGTGCCGATGGACCCGGCGACGAAGGAACCGATCGCGGCGGTCGCCAGGGCCTGCGCGGCCCTGCCCGCTCTCGCCATCTTGTTGCCTTCGATCGCGGTGATCACCGAGGACGACTCACCCGGCGTGTTCAGCAGGATCGACGTCGTCGACCCGCCGTACATGCCGCCGTAGTAGATGCCGGCGAACATGATGAACGCGGCGCTCGGGCTGACGTTGTAGGTGACGGGCAGCAGCAGGGCGACGGTCATGGCCGGTCCGATGCCCGGGAGCACACCGACGGCCGTGCCGAGCAGGACGCCGATGCAGGCGTAGAGCAGGTTCATGGGGGTGGCTGCCTGCTCGAACCCCTGCAGCAGCCAGTTCAGATTGTCCATGTCAGAGAATTCCGTCCAGAATGCCTGCGGGCAGCGGTATTCCGAGCCCGACGTAAAACGCGTAGAAGCTTCCGAATCCGAGCACGGCCCCGATCGCGATGTTGCGCACCCAGTGCCTGCTGCCCAGAATGGTTGCGGCCCCGGCGAACAGGACGGTGCCGATGATCGCCCATCCCAGGAAGTCGACGAGCGCGATGGTCAGCACGAACAATCCGACGAGCAGACCGACCGTCTTCCAGTCGCCCGGAGAATTCGGGTCGACGTCCTCGCCGCTGTCGGCGTCCCCGGTGGAGCCGCGCAGGATCGCGACGGCGAACACCACGGACAGCACCAGCAGTCCCCCGCCGATGACGAGGGGGAACAGTCGCGGGCCCACCGGGTCCACCTTCGCGAAGCCCTCGCTGAGCGACAGCGCGTCGACGACGAGGAACACCCCGATCACGGCCATCACCGCGCACACGACGAACTGCGCGTAGTCCCTCCGCTTCGGCTTCGGCGTCGTGTCCGCGGAGACGGCCGCGGGATCTGCGGGCGCGGTCATGTCAGCCCCAATTCGGCCAGCGTGGACGAGACCCGCTCGTCCTGGTCCCGGAGGAACTGCTCGAACTCCGGTCCAATCATGAAGGCGTCACTCCAACCGTTCTTCACCAGGGCCTCCTTCCATTCCGGTGTGTCGTGCAACTTCTGAAGCGCCTCGACCATGTCGGCCTTGGCACCCTCGGACAGCCCGGGAGGCGCCAGGACGCCCCGCCAGTTGGTGAAGGTCAGATCCACTCCGGCTTCGGTGAGCGTCGGCGCGTCGACACCGTCGACCCGCTCGTTTCCCGACACCGCGAGGACCCTCACCTGGCCGGCCTCGATCTGGTCGACGTACTCGCCGAGCCCCGACGTGCCCGCGGTGATCTTCTTGCCGAGCAGGGCCGTCAGCAGGTCGCCGCCGCCGTCGTAGGACACGTAGTTCACCGCGTTGGGGTCCACGCCCACCGCGCGTGCCGTCTCCATCGGGAACAGGTGGTCGGGGCCGCCGGGCGAGGATCCGCCGCCGATGGTGATCGACGCCGGGTCGGCGCGCCACGCGGCCACGAAATCGTCGATGTTCTGAAACGGCGAATCCGCGGGCACGAGAATGCCCTCCTGCTCCTCGACCACCTTGGCCAGCGCGGTGGCATCGGAGACCCGTGCGGTGGATCCGTTGGTGTAGCCGGCGCCGACGACGCCGAGGCCCATCATCATCATGAGGTCGTCGTTGCCGGCCTCGTTCATCAGCCGGGCCATCGCCACCGTTCCACCTGCGCCGATCACGTTGAAGACCTCGACGCGGCCGGTGATGTCCTCGTCTTCCATGATCTTCACCGCGGTCCGCGCCGTGAGGTCGTAGCCGCCGCCCGGACTGTTCGGAACCATCATCCGCACCCTGTGCAGGCCCTCGTCCTCGCCGCGGGTGACCCCGCAGCCGGCCACGAGGAGGCCCACGAGCGCGAGCAGGAGCAGCGCGCGTACCCTGCTCCCGCTACCTGTTCTCGACATCGTTCCCCATTTCGCCATGAATGTGATCTTCCGCAATACTGAACCTCGGGCGTGATGCACGTCACCTATGCGAACGAAACGGAACTTAAGTTCATTGTGGTCACCACTTCATCCCCGCGTTCGTAGCCTCGCGGGCCAGGTCCTGCTTCTCCAGCTCGTCGTCGTCGCCGTCGTGCTGCTCGCGGTGGCCGCGGTGTCGGTCCACCAGTCGACCGTGGAGTTCCGCGACCTCCAGGGACAGCGCATGATCGCGGTGGCCGAGAACGTGGCGTCGACGCCGGTGGTGCGCGACCAACTGTCGGACCGCTCGGTCGAGCGGGTGCTGGCACCGGAGGTCGATCGCGCCGTCAACCTGTCGGGCGCCACGCTCGCCGAGATCGTCGCGCCGAATGGGGCGGTCACCGTGTCGTCGGATCCGACCCGGCTCGGGGTCCCCGCGGAACTCGGGGCCAGCGACGTGATGACCGGACGCGCCTGGTCGGGCGACGTGGACGTCGACGGGCGCCGCGCCATCGTCGGGCACGTCCCGATCCTGTCCGCCACCGGGGACGTCCTCGCGGTCGTCTCCGTCAGCGACGACTACCCGTCCATCTGGGACCTGCTCAGCAGCGCGGGGGCGCGCCTGCTCCTGTACCTCGGGATCGGTGCCGGTCTGGGGCTTCTCGGCTCGTGGCTGCTGTCCCGCCGGATCAAGACCCACACCCGCGGACTCGAAATCGCCGAGATCGCAAGCCTTGCCGACCATCGCGAGGCCCTGCTGCACAGCATCCGCGAGGGGGTGGTCGCGGTGAACCCCGACGGCGTGATCACCGTGCTCAACGACAGCGCCCAGGAACTGCTCGACCTCACCGGCGACTCCGTCGGCAGGCACGTCGACGACGTCACGCTCGACCCCGCCGTCCGGCAGTACCTCCTCACCGGGGAGGACGGCCGCGACGTGGTGCTGTCGACGTCGTCGCGAATGCTCGCGCTGAGCCGTCGCGCCGCCACCAGCCAGGGCCACAAGATCGGCACCGTCACCACGATGCGCGACAGCACCGAACTGGCGTCGATGCAGAGCCAGCTGTCTTCGCACAAGAGTGTCACCGACACCCTGCGGGCGCAGACGCACGAGTTCGCCAACCAGCTGCACACGATCTCGGGGCTGACGCAGCTCGGCGACTACGACGCGGTCACCGAGTTCGTCGGCACCCTCACCCGCCGCCGGGCGGAGATCAGTGACGCTGTCACGCAACGTATCTCGGATCCTGCCGTGGCCGCGCTGCTGATCGCGAAGACGTCGCTCGCCGCCGAGACCGGGGTGTCGCTGACGCTGGAACCGGACTCACACCTGCACGCCCTCGGCCCCGAACTCGCCACCGACGTGATCACCGTGCTCGGCAACCTCATCGACAACGCCGTCGACGTGTCCGAGGGCGGCCGGGACGCGCGGATCTCGATCAGGATCACCGACGACGACGGCATTCTCATCGAGGTCGCCGATTCCGGTCCCGGAGTTCCCGAGACGATGCGGGAGGAGATCTTCTCCCGCGGGGTCACCTCGAAACCCGGCACGCCCGGTGGCCGCGGAATCGGGCTCGCCCTGGTCCGTCTCGTCAGCTCCCAGCACGGCGGGACCGCGGCCGTCTCGGACGCACCCGGCACCGGTGGTGCCTTGTTCACCGTCCACGTGCCGCGTAGCTAGACTCTCCGATCATGACAGGACGGCGTGGCGATGTATGAGGTCCTGGTCGTCGACGACGACTTCATGGTCGCGGAGATCCACCGCCGATTCGTCGACAAGACACCGGGGTTCACCACCGTCGGGGTGGCGCGGACCGCCGCGGAGGCCCTCGAATCGGTGCGCACCGGCAACCCCGACCTCGTGCTCCTGGACGTGTACCTGCCGGACATGTCCGGCCTCGACGTCCTGCAGCGACTGCGCGCCGAGGGCAACGCCGTCGGCGTCATCATGATCACCGCCGCCCGGGAGATCGACACCGTCAGCCGCGCCCTGCACGGCGGCGCCTCCGACTATCTGGTCAAGCCGTTCGACTACACGCAACTGCAGGAGAAGCTCGAGAACTTCCGGCGCCGCGCCCGCGCCCTCGAATCACAATCCGGCGCAGACCAATCCCTGATCGACTCCCTGTTCGGGGGCAAGGGCAAGAATCCGGAACCGAGCCGGCTCCCGAAGGGACTCAGCGCCGAAACCGGCCGCCTCGTGCTCGACATCCTGCGGTCGAAGGGCGAACTGTCGTCGACCGAATGCGCCGAACTCGCCGGACTCTCCCGGGTCAGTGTGCGCCGCTACCTCGAGCACTACCTGTCCGAGGGGCTGCTGGAGGTCCGGCTGGAGTACGGGGGTGCGGGCAGGCCCGTGCGCCGGTACCGGCCGGCACCCCGCTGATCCGCGTCAGGATCGGGTGCAGATGCCGGGCAGCGCGAACGGTGTCGAGTCCCCGGCGCCGCGGCTCTCCGCGCGCTGCAGAAGGTTGAAGGTGGCGGCGCCGAAGGCCGGTGAGTAGGACACCGAGTCGGTGCACCCGCCGTGGTCGAGGCCCCCGACGAGGGCGACGACCCGCGGACCCGCCACCCACGGGCCACCACTCGTTCCGTCGCTGAGACCGTCGCAGACCACCGTCGGATAGCTGTCCGTCGACGTGGTCGCGGCCGTGTACGACACCGGACTGTCACCCAGCGCCGGGTAGCCGGTGACCGCCACGGTGGTCTCGGCTGCCGGGGCGGGCGCCAGTTCGAAGCCGCCACCGACCACCGATTCGACGGGGGCGGGCACGGTGGTTCCACTCGGCGCCACCCGGAGGACGGCGTAGTCGTGCTGGGGGTCCTGCGACTCCCGCCAGCGGTGGCCGGAACCCCGGCCATCCAGGCAGCCAGCAGCAGGCCTGCTGCGACTGCCCCCATGCCGGACGTGCGGGTGGGTGTGAGCACAGGACCATCATGCTCCGCCCGGCCTGCGCGGGCGGGCCGATTTCTGCGACCCGCCGTGCCGGTCAGCCGCGTTGCGGAAGCTGCTGCAGCGCCCACTGGTTGCCGTCGGGATCGGCGAAGTACACGAAACGCCCCCATGCCAGATCCTGCACCTCGCTGACGGGCACACCGCGGGAGGACAGTTCCGCGTGGGCGGCATCGGCGTCGTCGATGACGATCTGCAACCCGTGCACCGAGCCGGGCGGGGTGTCGACCAGGCCCTCGCCGACGGCGATCGAGCAGGCCGATCCGGGCGGGGTGAGCTGGACGAACCGCACATTCTCGTCCACGCGGTGATCGTGGTCGACGACGAAGCCGACCTGGTCGGCGTAGAACGCCTTGGCCCGGTCCACGTCGGACACCGGCAGAATGATCAGCTCGATTTTGTAGTCCATGACCGGATGCTAGCGACGGTCTCCGGTCACCGGGCCGAAACGCTCACGCCTGCTGCGCGGCCTTCTCGGCGGCCTGCGCCTGCGCGACCTGTTGCGGGGTGAAGCGGATGAACAGCGCGGCGAATCCGGCGATGAGGGCGCAGCCGGCGCTGCCGACGAGGGCGAAGGTGTAGCCGTTGCCGAGTGCCTCGAGTTGCGCCGGATTCATGTCCGCGACCTTGCCGGAGATGCCGCCGAGCGACAGGGTGCGCGAGGTGGCCATCGCCCCGATGACGGCGAGGGCGAGGGGGCCGCCGAGGGTCTGCGCCACCTGCGCGATCGCGGCGAGCGGACCGATCTCGGTTTCCGACACCCCGGCGATGGCGCACAGCGGGAGCGGGACCACGGCGAGTCCGACGCCGAACCCGATGCCGACGACCGGTACGAACAGGTTGGCCAGATAGGTGGCGGAACTGTCGAGGGTCGACCCGTAGAGCAGCCCGACCACCATGATCGTGGCGCCGGCGACCACCAGCCACCGCGGCTGGATCCGCACGGCGAGCTTGGACGCCACCGCGGCCGCGCTGCCGAGGCCGAACGCGAACGGAATGAACGCGAGGCCCGCCTCGAGGGGGCTGTAGCCGAGGATGTCCTGGACGAACAACGCCACGAACGCGGCGACCGTGAACATGACGGCACCGGCGAAGAAGATCGCGACGAGCGTCGCCACCCGGTTCTTGTCGTGGAACAGCGAGAACGGCAGCAGCGGGTTGTCGGCGGTCCGTTCGACGTACAGGAACGCGCCGAACAGCAGCAGCCCGGCGATGAGCGCGCCGATCACGTACGGACTCCCCCAGCCGAGTTCCGGGCCCTCGGTGAGCGCGAACACCACACCAGTCGCCGCGACCGTCGCGAGGACCGCGCCGGGAACGTCGAGGGCCAGGCGCTCGCCCGCGGTCTCCTTCAACGCCACGAACGCGCACCCCACGATGACGACCCCGATGGGCACGTTGATGAGGAAGATCAGGCGCCACGACACCTCGGTGAGCGCGCCGCCGATGATCAGGCCTGCGATGGACCCGATGCCCGTCATGGCCGCGAAGATCGCGATGGCCTGGTTGCGTGCGGGTCCGGCCGCGAATGTGGTCGCGACCAGGGCCAGTGCCGTCGGCG
Source organism: Rhodococcus sp. NPDC057014 (assembly GCF_042673295.1). Classification (NCBI taxonomy): domain Bacteria; kingdom Bacillati; phylum Actinomycetota; class Actinomycetes; order Mycobacteriales; family Nocardiaceae; genus Rhodococcus; species Rhodococcus sp. NPDC057014. The sequence goes on along the minus strand of NZ_JBHUSF010000026.1, from coordinate 12,189 downwards.
AGGCCACCGCGGCGCCGACGCCCTGCAGGAACCGGGCCGCGATCAGCATGAACTCGCCCACCGCGAGACCGCACAGCAGCGAGGCGACGGTGAACAGGGCGACACCGCCGACGAACATCTTCTTCCGGCCGAACGCGTCACCGAGCCGTCCGCCCAGCAGCATGAGGCCACCGAATGCGAGCGCGTACGACGTCAGCACCCAGTTGCGTCCGCTGTCGCTCAGACCCAGGTCGGCCTGCAGCGGCGCGAGGGCCAGGTTCGCGACGGTGCCGTCGAGGACCACCATCATCTGCAGCCCGCTCAGCACGACGATCGCCAGCCCCATCACGCGGGTGGCGGCGGGCGGATTCACCGTGGTTCTCGCCGCAGACTGGTTCGACGCCGGCGCGCCTTCGGGTACTCGGGATTCAGACACGGGGGTTCACGTTACCCAGCGTCCACAGAAAACCCGGCCACGGGCCCGATGACCACGATGGCGGGGGGACGGATCTGCTCTTCCTTGACCCGCGCGGCGACGGTCTGGAGATCGGCCCGCACGGTGCGCTGCGTCCGCAGCGTGCCCTCCTGGATCACCGTGACCGGGGTGTCCACGGGACGCCCGCCGTCCATCAGGACGGTCGCGAACGCCTCGATGCGTTCGACGGCCATCAGCAACACGATCGTGCCCTTCAACCGGGCCAGCGCCGACCAGTCGACGAGGGAATCCGGGTGGTCGGGGGCGACGTGACCGCTGACGACGACGAACTCGTGGGTGACGCCCCGGTGGGTGACCGGGATGCCGGCGGCCGACGGCACCGAGATGGCGCTGGTGATGCCGGGGACGACCGTGACGGGCACACCTGCCGCGGCGCACGCCTCCAGTTCCTCGTAGCCGCGCCCGAACACGTACGGGTCGCCGCCCTTGAGCCGCACCACGAACTTGCCGGCCTTCGCGCCGTCGATGAGGGCGGCGTTGATCGCCTCCTGCGCCATCGCGCGGCCGTACGGAATCTTCGCGGCGTCGATGACCTCGACGTCCGAGCCCAGTTCGGCGAGCAGTTCCGGCGGGGCGAGGCGATCGGCGACCACCACGTCGGCGCGGGCGAGCAGTCGACGGCCGCGCACGGTGATGAGGTCGGGGTCGCCGGGACCTCCGCCGACCAGTGCGACGCCGGCCGCAGGCGACTCGGCGGTATCGGCGACCGCACCGGATTGCAGGCCCTCGACGAGGGCCGTGCGCACGGCCGCGGACCGGCGGTGGTCGCCGCCCGCCAGCACGCCGATGCTCATTCCGTCGTAGCTCGCGCTGGCCGGGGTGACGGCGGTGCCGTAGCGGGCGTTGTCGGCGCGGACGCAGAAGACACGGTTCCGTTCGGCCTCGGCGACGATCGCCGCGTTGGTGTCCGGCTCGTCCGTGCACGCGATGGCGTACCAGGCGTCGGCGAGGTCGCCGTCCCGGTACTCGCGAAGTTCCACTGTGATCTGTCCCGCAGTGGCCATTCCCTCGACCGCCGGCGTGACCGCGCGGCTGATCAGGTGAACCCGTGCACCCGATGCGATCAGGAGCCCGAGCCTGCGCTGTGCGACTGTTCCGCCACCGACCACGACCACACGACGATCGGCCAAATTGAGTCCGACCAGGTAGTTGGTCTCGTCTCCGGTGGCAGCAGTCACGCGCTCTCCCCGTTTCTCCTGAAAATCCTGCACGGCTCGTCTCGAACCTACGAAACTTTACGGGCTGCCGCGACGACGACGCCATTCGCGGACCACTTGGTCACCATCAACGGCCCGCCGCCCGCGCCGAGCACGGCCGCCGCTTCCGCGACGCTCGGCGATCCCGTCGCCGACTGCACCCGGTCCGACGGGTTGGCGACCTCGACGGCGGAGAGGTCGGCCGCGGCGAATCCGCGGACGGGGACGCCCAACTCCGACGCGGCGTCCAGCAGGGCCGGTTCCGCAGCCTTGCGGTCGAGGGTGCACAGGCAGTCCAGAGCCCCGTCCGACACGTGGTTCGCGGCGGCCAGCACGTGCCGGACGGCGGCGACGATGTCGGCGCCGCCCGCCGCCGCGCGGAACCCGACGCCGACGCAGACGTCAGCCATGCGCGGCGAAGGTGCGGGCCGCGGCCACGAAACGGGCGATCGCCGCCGGGTGACCCGCAGGGTGGGTGTGCAGGTACGAGGCGTGCACGCCGCCGCGCACGAATCCCTCGCGCGCAGGGTCACCGTCCCAGGGCCGCCAGCCCCAGGCCGGCGCGAAGCCGTCCGCCTCCGCCGCGGTGAGCGACGTGCGATGGAACTCGTGGCCGACCACCCGCTCACCCGCCGCGAACAGGGTGGAGTCCGTCACCGCCACCGCCTCGCGGTACCCGAGCGTGAGACGAGACCCGAACGAGGCGTCGACCCCGACCACGGAGGCCATCGCGTGCCCGTCGAGGCTGCGGGCGAGGTAGAGCAGACCGGCGCACTCGGCATGGATCGGCGCCCCCGCTGTGGCGAGTGCGCGGATCTGCGACAGGAGCGCAGAGTTTTCCGCGAGCACGACGGCGTGCTCCTCGGGGAAACCACCGGGCAGCACCACGCCGCTCGTGCCGGGTGGCAACGCGTCGTGCAGGGGGTCGAACGTGATCACGTCCGCACCGGCGGCGTCCAGGAGTTCGCGGTGCTCGGCGTACCCGAACGTGAACGCCCGGCCCCCGGCGATCGCCACGGTCGGGCGCGGGCCGGGCGGAAGTGCTCCGACCTCCGCAGCGGGGTCCCACACCGGCCCGTCGACCGCCGAGGACGCGAGTGCGCGGATGGCGGGGAGGTCGAGGTGGCGGGCGGCCAATCGGGTCATGGCGTCCACGGCGTTCACGGCGTCGGCGCCGTGCTCCGCGGCCGGGATCAGCCCGAGATGGCGGGACGGGACCTCCAATTCGGCCATTCGCGGCACGGCGCCGAGCACGGGGAGCCCGACGCGCTCGCACGCCTGCCGCAGCACCTGTTCGTGCCGTGGGCTGCCCACCCGGTTGAGGATCACCCCGCCGATGCGAACCCCGGAGTCGTACGTGGAGAAGCCGTGCAGGACGGCGGCCAGGCTCTGACTGTGGCCGCGAGCGTCCACCACCAGCACCACGGGGGCACCGAGCAGCGCGGCCACCTGGGCCGTCGACCCCTCGGCCGACGGCTCGTGGGACGCGGCGTCAATCTTGCCGTCGAACAGCCCCATGACGCCCTCGACGACCGCGACGTCGCACCCCGAACTCCCGTGCCGGTACAGCGGCGCGATCCTCTCCGCGCCGACCATCACCGGGTCGAGGTTGCGTCCCGGGCGTCCTGCCGCGAGCCCGTGGTACCCGGGATCGATGTAGTCAGGGCCGACCTTGAACGGGGCCACCGCGCAGCCGGACTCGCGCAGGGCCCCGACCAGACCGGTTGCGACGGTGGTCTTTCCGCTGCCCGACGCGGGTGCGGCGATGACCACCGCGGGCACCGAGGGGAGGGCGGTCACCACTCGATGCCTCGCTGGCCCTTTCGGCCGGCGTCCATCGGATGCTTGATCTTGGTCATCTCCGTCACCAGGTCCGCCGCGTCGATCAGCGCCTGCGGGGCGTCGCGGCCCGTGATCACCACGTGCTGGTTGCCCGGCCGGTTCCGCAGGACCTCGACCACCTCGCCGACGTCGACCCACCCCCACTTCAGGGGATACGTGAATTCGTCGAGCACGTAGAAGCGATGTTCCTCGGCACCCAGTCGGCGCGCGATCTCGGTCCACCCCTCGGCGGCCGCGGCGGCGTGGTCTTCCTCGGTGCCGTGCTTCCGCGTCCAGGACCAGCCCTCGCCCATCTTGTGCCATTGCACCGCCCCGCCGACACCGGTGTCGTCGTGCAGTTGGCCGAGGGCGCGGAACGCTGCTTCCTCCCCCACCTTCCACTTGGCGCTCTTGACGAACTGGAACACTCCGACGTCGAATCCCTGATTCCAGGCACGTAGTGCCATGCCGAACGCGGCCGTCGACTTCCCCTTGCCCGGTCCGGTGTGGACCGCGAGCACGGGAGCGTTGCGCCGTTGACGCGTGGTGAGGCCGTCGTTCGGAACGTTCTCGGGAACACCCTTGGGCATGTGACTTCTCTCTCCCTACCGAATTCCGCGTCCGGGTCAGGCCGCGGCGCGGACGACGCCCGCGACCTGCTGCGCGGACAATTCGCCGAGGCGGACGTAACCACCCCGCAACCGGCGGGACAGTTCCGCGGCCAGCCCGAGCCGGACCATCCCGCTCTCGCAGTCGACGACCACCGACGCGACCGCGCTGTCGGCGAGCAGCCCGGCCGCCACCTTCGCCCGGTGCAGTGCGTCCTTGCCGCCGGTCGCGCGTCCGTCGGTCAGCGCGACGACGAGCGCGCGGCGCTGCGGGTCGCGGAGCCGCTCCCGCAGCACGACCTCGCGCGCGCGCAGAAAGCCTTCTGCCAGTGGGGATTTGCCACCCGTCTTCATTCCCTGCAGGCGGCGGACGGCGATGTCGACCGACGAGGTGGGCGGCAGGACGAGTTCCGCGGCCCGTCCCCGGACCGTGATCACCGCCACCTTGTCGCGGCGCTGATAGGCGTCGCGGAGCAGTGAGACGACCGCGCCGGTCACGGCCGACAACCGGTCGCGGGCCGCCATCGACCCGGATGCGTCCACGACGAACACCACGAGGTTGCCCTCGCGCCCCTCGCGGATCGCTCCGCGCAGATCCGCGGAATCGAGGATCATCCGCCCGGCGGTCCGGCCGCGGGCCACCTGCTGCCCGGCGGCGGCGAAGAGCGTGCCCACCAGGTGGAGTCCGTGCCCCGACTCGGCGGTGGAGCGCACCGCGCGACCGCGCGACGAGCGGGAACGCGAGCGCCGGCCGGGCGCGCCCTCGCCGACTCCGGGCACCTCGAGAAGCTTGGTGGTGAACTGGGGGGCGGTCGGCCCTGCCGGGCGTTCCGGGGGTGCCGGTGCGCCGCCTCCGGGCCCGTCGGGATCGTCGGGTCCCTCCGGGTCGGTGTCCGTGCCGTCCGCCGCGGGCGGTGCGCCGGGCGGGGATCCGGGTTCGGGCTCCGGCGGTTCCCCGGCACCGGACCGCGCGTCCTCGTCGGCCTGCCGGAGCGCGTCGTCGAGTTGCTGTTCGTCGAGACCGGGTTCGTCGAACGGATCCCGGCGGCGACGGTGCGGCAGAGTCAGTTCGGCGGCCACCCGCACGTCCTCCGCCTCGACGGCGCCGACGCCCCGCCACGCGGCGTGCGCGGTCGCGGTGCGGGCGAGAACGAGATCGGCGCGCATGCCGTCCACGTCGAACGACGCACAGAGAGAAGCGATTCGGCGCAACTCGACGTCGTCGAGCACGACGGAGTCGAGCCGGTCGCGGGCCTCGAGGATGGCGGCGGCGAGGGCGGCGTCCTGCTCGGCGTAGCGCTGGACGAACTGTGCGGGATCGCGTTCGAAGTCCAGCCGACGCCGGACCACCTCCATCCGCACGTCCACCTCCCGGGACGCGGCGACGTCGACGGCCAGCCCGAACCGGTCGAGGAGCTGCGGCCGGAGTTCGCCCTCCTCCGGATTCATCGTGCCGACCATGACGAACCGGGCGGCGTGCGAATGCGAGATGCCGTCCCGTTCGACGTGGACGCGGCCCATCGCCGCGGCGTCGAGCAGCACATCCACCAAGTGGTCGTGCAGAAGATTGACCTCGTCGACGTAGAGCACACCCTGATGGGCAGCCGACAACAGTCCCGGTTGAAACGCGCGCTCACCGTCGCGCAGCACCTTCTCGAGATCGAGGGAACCGACGACGCGGTCTTCCGTGGCCCCGACCGGCAATTCGATCAGCCTCGCCGGGCGGGTGCCGTTCTCGTCCTGCACCGCCGGGAGCAGGGCGGTCAGAGCGCGAACAACCGTCGACTTGGCCGTCCCCTTCTCGCCGCGGACGAGCACTCCGCCGATACCGGGATGGACCGCGCAGAGGACGAGGGCCAGCCGCAACCGGTCCTGGCCGACCACCGCACTGAACGGAAAACCCCACGAAAAGTCGGGTCGAACCTGGTCCACTTCACGATCCGCACGCACGCTGCATCCCTTCACGTCCCGGTTTCCTCGCCGAGAGCTTTGGCCGGTACGAACGCCGCGGCAATCTGGCTGGGAGACCGATCGGCAACCAGGGTGGTGGCAGCCGGTCAGAGATCCGTCACAGTGGCGGGACCGCGCCTGATTCGAACAGGACTTCCCCGCGGACATTCACCTGACGACCCTAGTCGGCGCTCACTTCCCAGCGCTCGACGGGGCCGCCTGCGCCCCGTCGAACACCGCACCACCGCCGGCACCGCCGCCGGCATCATGGGCGGCACCGCCGCCGCGACGCATGGGGACGTGCGGAATGCCGTCCTCGACGAACTCTTCGCCGTCCGGCCGGAAACCGTGCTTGGCGTACATGTCCACCAGGTACGTCTGCGCGTTGATCCGGCACGGCGCGTCACCCACCTCGGCGAGTGCGGCGCGCAGCAGACGCGTGGTGTGCCCCTGACCGCGCGCAGGCCGCGCCGTGCACAGCCTGCCGATGCGGAACGACTTGGCGCCGTCGGCGTGCTCCTCGAGGAGGCGGAGCGTGCAGACCACCTGACCGTCCTGCTCCAGCCAGAAGTGACGCGTCTCGGCCAGCAGGTCCCGGCCGTCGAGTTCCGGGTACGGGCACGCCTGCTCGACGACGAAGACCTCTACGCGGAGCCTGAGCAACTCGTAGAGCGTCTTGTTGTCGAGATCGAGTGCCCACGAACGCTTGAGTGCTGCGGTTGCCGTCATGACAGGCAACTATCGCACAGCTCCCGGGAGTGCGCGCGTCCGTGGACCCGGGCCGAGCGGTCGGTCAGACCGCGACCGACGCGTCCTCCACCTTGCTGGTGTCGAGCTGGAGCACCTTCGATGTCCAGTCCCACACCTGCGAGAACAGGCCGGTGTCGTCGGAGAGCTTGACTCCGAGCGAGGGCACCATTTCCTGGAGCTTCGGCTTCCACGACTCGTACTGCGTCGGGAAGCAGCGCTGCAGCACGTCGAGCATGGCGGGCACCGCGGTGGACGCGCCCGGCGACGCGCCGAGCAGGCCTGCGATGCTGCCGTCGCCGGCGTTGACGACGGCGGTGCCGAATTCGAGGACGCCGCCCTTGCCCTTGGCCCGGCGGATGACCTGGACGCGCTGGCCCGCGGTGATCAGCTCCCAGTCCTTGCCGAGCGCCTTCGGGACGAACTCCCGCAGGGTGTCGATGCGACCGGCCTCGGACATCGCGAGTTCACTGATCAGGTACTTGACGAGACCGAGTTCGCTGACGCCGACCCCGAGCATCGACAGCAGGTTGTTCGGCTTGACCGAGCTGGGCAGGTCGGTGACCCGGCCCTGCTTGAGGAACTTGGGCGACCAGCCGGCGTACGGTCCGAACAGCAGTCCGGGCTTGCTGCCGATCACGCGGGTGTCGAGGTGCGGAACCGACATGGGCGGCGCGCCGACGGCCGCCTTGCCGTAGACCTTCGCCCGGTGCTGGTCGATGAGCTCCGGGTTGGTGCAGCGCAGGAACGCGCCGCTGACGGGGAACCCACCGAAGCCCTTGGCCTCCTCGATGCCGGACTTCTGCAGCAGGTGCAGCGCACCGCCGCCGGCGCCGACGAACACGAACTTGGCGCGCACGACCTTCTTGGCACCGTTGCGGCGGTTGGTGACCTTGACCACCCAGCTGCCGTCGGACTGCTTGGTGAGGTCGGTGACCTCGTGCCCGAAGTGGACGACGCCGCCGGACGCGCCGACGTAGCCGAGGAGCTGCTTCGTGAGGGCGCCGAAGTCGACGTCGGTGCCGTCCTGGGTCCAGTTGAGGGCGATCGGATCGCTGAAGTCGCGGCCCTTCGCCATCAGCGGCAGCCGCCGGGTGAACTCGTCGGGGGCGTCGATGTACTCCATGCCCGCGAACAGGGGGTGGCCGGCGAGGGCGTCGTAGCGGGCCCGCAGGTACTTCGCGTTGGCCTCGCCGTGCACGAAGCTCACGTGCGGGATGGGGTTGATGAACTCCTTGGGCTGCGTCAGCACACCGCTCTCGACGCCGTGCGCCCAGAACTGCCGCGACACCTGGAACTGCTCGTTCACGTTGACGGCCTTCGTGATGTCCACGGTGCCGTCGGCGTTCTGCGGGGTGTAATTGAGCTCACACAGTGCGGAGTGGCCGGTGCCCGCGTTGTTCCACGGGTCACTGCTCTCGGCGGCTACTGCGTCGAGCCGCTCGAATGCGGTGATCGACCAATCGGGCTGCACCTGACGCAGGATCGCTCCCAGCGTCGCGCTCATGATGCCCGCGCCAACCAGCACTACATCCGTTTTCGTCTCTACCGCATTCTGATCTGACACTGGAGTATCGACTTCCTTGTCCATAGCCGTACGCGCATACGCCTGCCGTGTTCGCCGGATAGGTTACCCGCGCGTATGAGCGAAAATCACCTGCCCCAATTGTGCGCCTCCCCGCACCCCCGGAACGCACATTAGATTGTGATCTGTGACTACTTGGGCTCCCGACGTTCTCGGCGACGGTTATCAACAGCTGACCATCCCTCTCGGCACCGACCCCGACGGCGAGGGCGAGGTGAAGGCGACGCTGATCCGCTACCAGCCCCCGCAGGAGACGAAGAAGACCGGCCGCGCCGTGCTCTACGTCCACGGATTCACCGACTACTTCTTCCAGAAGCACCTGGCCGAGCACTTCGCCGCACAGGGTTACGCGTTCTTCGCCCTCGATCTGCGCAAGTGCGGGCGCTCGCTCGAACCGGGGCAGACGCCGCACTTCGTCTCCGATCTGAGCCTGTACGACACCGAACTGGACGAGGCGTTGCGCCAGGTCCGGGAACAGACCGGCGACGGAGAGGTCCTGCTGGTCGCGCATTCGACGGGCGGCCTGGTGCTGCCGCTGTGGCTGCACCGCCGGCAGCGCACGGCGGGCGGCACCGCGGCCCTCGGCATCAGCGGGGTCATCCTCAACAGCCCGTGGTTCGATCTGCAGGGTCCGTCGTACCTGCGGAACGTCGGGACGGTGGCCGTCGACGCGGTCGGGCGGGTCAAGCGCAAGTCGATCATCCCGAAGACCGGGCTCGACACGTACGGCGTGAGCCTGCACGTGGAGGGCAACGGCATCTGGAACTACAACCTCGACTGGAAGCCGTTGAGCGGTTTCCCCGTCACGTTCGGGTGGCTGCGCGCGGTGCGCCGCGGGCACGCGCAGTTGCACCGGGGACTCGACATCGGGGTTCCCGCCCTGATCCTGCGTTCCAAGGCCTCGTACTTCGCGCCGCGGTACGACCCCCGGGTCGACACCGCCGACGCCGTGCTCGACGTCCGGCAGATCGCGCGCTGGGCGGGGTGCCTCGGCGACCGCACCACGATCGTGCCGATCGCGGGCGCCCGGCACGACGTGTTCCTGTCCGCCGACCAGCCCCGCGCCGAGGCGTTCGCCGAGGTGGACCTGTGGCTCGAGTGGCTGCACGGCCACAACGCTGCGGAGGCGAACCGGTGACACATTTCGATCTGGCGATCATCGGTTCCGGGTCCGGCAACTCGCTGCCCGACGAACGGTTCGCGGACAGGAAGATCGCGATCCTGGAGGAGGGCACGTACGGCGGGACGTGCCTGAACGTCGGCTGCATCCCGACGAAGATGTTCGTCTACGCCGCGGAGGTGGCCCGCACGGTCACCGGTTCCGCGAAGTACGGCGTCGACGCCCAACTCGAGGGTGTGCGCTGGCCCGACATCGTCAAACGGGTCTTCGGCCGCATCGACCCGATCTCGGCCGGCGGCGAGCGCTATCGCGCCGAGGACAGCCCGAACACGACGCTGTTCCGCGGGCATGCGACGTTCGTGGGTCCGCGGACCCTCGACACCGGGACCGGGGAGGTGATCACGGCCGATCAGGTGGTCGTCGCCGCGGGATCACGGCCGATCATTCCCGACGTCGTCCGCGAATCGGGTGTGCCGTACTACACGAACAACGACATCATGCGGCTACCGGAACTGCCCGAACGGATGGTGATCATCGGCGCGGGATTCATCGCCGCCGAGTTCGCGCACGTGTTCTCCGCGCTGGGCACCCGGGTGTCGCTGATCGCGCGCAGCTCACGCCTGCTGCGCCACCTCGACGAGGACGTCTCCCGCCGGTTCACGGATCTCGCCGAGCAGAAATGGGACGTGCACCGCGGGCACGCCGTGACGGCCGTGCGCCGGGACGGTGCCGGCGTCGCCGTCGAACTCGCGGACGGTACCGTCGTCTCGGGCGACGTTCTCCTGGTGGCGACCGGGCGGCAGTCGAACGGCGACGCCGTCGGGGCCGCCGCCGGCGGCATCGATCTCGACGACGAGGGACGCGTCGTGGTCGACGAATTCCAACGGACCAGTGCCGAAGGTGTTTTCGCGCTCGGCGACGTCTCCTCGCCGTACCAGCTCAAGCACGTCGCCAACCACGAGGCCCGGGTCGTTCAGCACAATCTGCTGCAGGACGCGTGGAAGGACACGTCGGGGCTGCGCGCCTCGGACCACCGGTTCGTTCCCGCCGCCGTGTTCACCGACCCGCAGATCGCGCACGTCGGGCTGACCGAGGCCGAGGCCCGGGAGGCCGGCTGGGACGTCACGGTGAAGGTGCAGGCGTACGGCGACGTCGCGTACGGGTGGGCGATGGAGGACGACGAGGGTCTCTGCAAGGTCGTCGCGGAACGGGGCACCGGGCGCCTGCTGGGGGCACACGTGATCGGCGCCCAGGCGCCGACCGTGATCCAACCGCTGATCCAGGCGATGAGCTTCGGGTTGACGGCGCAGCAGATGGCGCGGGGACAGTACTGGATCCACCCGGCGATGCCCGAGGTGGTCGAGAACGCTCTCCTCGGCCTCGACGTGCCGTTCGAGTGACGGTCGCCAAATCCGTCGCGCTGTTCGCCGTCGCGGCGCTGTTCGAGATCGGCGGCGCGTGGCTGGTGTGGCAGGGCGTCCGCGAACACCGGGGCTGGATCTGGATCGGCGCCGGTGTCGCGGCGCTGGGGGCGTACGGGTTCGTCGCGACGATGCAGCCGGACGCCAACTTCGGCCGCATCCTCGCCGCCTACGGCGGGGTGTTCGTCGCGGGCTCGCTGATCTGGGGCATGGTGGCCGACGGTTTCCGCCCGGACCGCTGGGACGTCTCGGGCGCCCTCATCTGCCTGCTGGGCATGGCCGTCATCATGTACGCCCCACGCTGAGCCCGGTCGGGCCCGGCGTGGGGCCGCACGTCTACCAGGGGCTGGTGCGGAGGACGATCTCGGTGGCCAGCTCCGCGGCCGCGGCCGCGGGGACGTTGCTGACGCCGTCGAGTTGGACGACGCGGAAGTCGGAGTAGACGAAGCGTCCGCTGGCGTCCGCCTCGGCGCGCCGGTCGGGGTCCGCGACCATCACGGTCGTGGGGAGTTCGACCGCCGGACAGTCGGATCCGCGCACCGCACCCGCGGCGTCGGGCGCCGCCGGATGCCCCCGGTCGGCGACGACGAGGCTCGCGAAGCGCCCGAACTGGCGCGCCGCCAGCGACCAGGCCAGTTCGGCCCCTTCCCGGCTGCCGACGAGGTTGACCCATCCGACCTTCAGCTCGTCGAGCAGGCCCATGACTGCCGCCTCGTCGAGACCGGTGATGTCCTCGGGCACGATCGTGCGCAGGTCGGAATTGTGCAGGCGCTCGCAGACGCCGTCGTAGACATCCGGCCCGTCGCCGGCCCCCGGTAGCAGCAGAACGGTGTGTTTGCTCTCCGGTCCGTCGATCCGGACCGTGCAATTTCCATTTCCCACCGCCACGTGCGTCAGTTCCATGGGCTAAAAACTACGCGATCGGGGACCTCTTGCGCTCGGACCGCCCCTAGTTCGAGGTTCGTTACGTGAGTCGTGATCCGATCGACCGACGAGGCGGGCCGTATCTCGGCGACGGCCTAGCGCAGCACGGTCGACGCGATGGCAGGCAACCCGGCCGGCGCGCCCGCGGCGACCAGCGCCTCGAGGGCGTGGAGATCGAGATTCTGCTCCACCAGGTCCGCGAGCAGATCGAGTTGAGCGGTCCGGATCGCGGCGACATCCGTGTCGGGTGCGGTGACGAAACCGGTTCTCCCCGCGTGCTCGGCCACGTCGTCCAGCAGAAGCCGGCGGAACCGGTCGGTCTCGAGCAGACCGTGCCAGTGC